>JAFZFZ010000024.1 GCA_017557005.1 Bacteroidaceae bacterium
GTGACGAGCATTGGATATAAAGCTTTCAGGGACTGCCGCAATCTCACCTCCATCACCATCCCCGAGAATTCACAGTTGACGAGCATTGGAGACTATGCTTTCTATGAATGCCGCAGCCTCACCTCCATCACCATCCCCGAGAGCGTGACGTACATTGGAGGGGCCGCTTTCGATGGCACAGCATGGAATAACAATCTGCCCGATGGGGTAGTATATGCGGGCAAAGTTCTTTATAAATATAAAGGAACAATGCCAGAGAATACAAGCATACAAGTAAAAGAAGGGACAGTTCAGATTTACCATAGTGCTTTCTCTGGTTGCAGCAGCCTCACCTCCATCACCATCCCCGAGGGTGTGACGAGCATTGGAAACTCTGCTTTCGAGGATTGCAGCAGCCTCACCTCCATCACCATCCCCGAGGGTGTGACGAGCATTGGAAACTCTGCTTTCGAGGATTGCAGCAGCCTCACCTCCATCGCCATACCCGAGAGTGTGACGAGCATTGGATACGACGCTTTCTATTGTTGCCGCAGCCTCACCTCCATCACCATCCCCGAGAGTGTGACGAGCATTGGGAACTATGCTTTCTCTGGTTGCAGCAGCCTGCATAGGGTAGTCAATCTCTCGAATCTGTATATAAGGAAAGGCAGTAGTTCTCATGGATATGTAGCTTACTATGCAGAAAAAGTGATAACGCCGGATGACGCCATCGACAAATACTATTTCTATACTTCAAAGGAGAGTACGCATTATCTCGTTGCCTATTACGGTAATGACTCTATACTGAATCTCCCCGAAGACTACCATGGCGATGATTATATAATCGATACCTATGCATTCTTCAATGAAATCGACATAGTATCAGTAAATATTCCTCAGACCGTAGGCGAGATAGGCAGTAGCGCCTTTGCCCGATGCAGCAAACTGGCATCTGTAACCATCCCAAGAGGCGTGATGAGCATCGGCAACAACGCTTTCGAGAACTGCACAAGCCTGGCGGCAATCGTCATCCCTCAAAACATGCTGACGATAGGCAGCAAATCCTTTGCAGGATGCAGCAGCCTGGCCTCGGTAGAGTTTAAGGAGAGTGTAGAGACCATCGGCAACAATGCATTCGCGAACTGCACGAGTCTCGCGACCCTCATCTTCCCCGAGAGCCTGACGGCAATCGGTGACGAAGCATTCAAAGGCTGTAGTGGGCTGAAGACAATACTCTTCAGCGAAAACATCGATGCCTACGGCAGCAATGTGTTCGAGGGGTGCGATGCGGTGGAGACAATGACGGTAAAGGGTAGCGTGATGCCCACCGTGCCCTCGGACAAAATCACCAGCATCACCCTATACAGCCCTGTGCCGCTGGAGACGGCCGAGTTTGCCAACAAGGTATACCGCAACGCCACTGTATATGTACCCCAAGGATCACTCGAACGCTACTGGGCCGCCAATGTATGGAAAAACTTCTGGACCATCAAGGAGTTTGACCCCACAGGCATTGAACAATTGACAATTGACAATGGACAATTGACAATTTACGATCTTAGCGGTCGTATGGTAACAGATACCGAGAACCTCAAGGGTGGTATCTATATTGTTAATGGAAAGAAAGTTGTGATTAATAATAAGTAGTTTTATTAGCACATACTGACAATAAACAAAATCAAGCGGACTCAATTCGAAGAGTCCGCTTGATTCGTTTGGCAATAAAAACAATGCAGTAGGGGTTTTTCCACTCGCAATAATCCGTAAGGTTTTCAAGGAATAGGCGTAGGCGTACCTTGAAGGCCTTGTGGGTTTTGCGGCTTTAATGGGGTGGGGGCTTGTGGAAATTTAACTTTTGTGGAAATTTGTTTTTTCGCTCGGCTTGCACTATCTTTAGTCTACTTCGTATTGCAATTTTCGCTCGATTTGCACTAACTTTAGCCTGCTACGCAGTCTGAAGATAGGCTTCGCCTCGGAAAAAATCAAATAAATTTGTTTTTTCGCTCGGCTTGCACTAATTTTAATCTGCTTCGCAGCTTTAAGGTAGGCTGCATCTCAGAAATACTCAAATAAATTTGGTATTTCGTTCGATTTGCACTACCTTTGCACCCGCTTTTCGTAGAGCACCTCGTGAAGGCGTTCTAACATCGTGTGATGGCGAATTGAGCAGAGAACTTAATTTAGAGTAACACATTTAAAAGAAAAAAGAAAATGAAATCATTTGATTTGAAAGGTACTTCAAGAACTGAAGTAGGTAAGAAGAGCACTAACGTGCTTCGTAAGAACAACGGTATTCCTTGCGTATTGTACGGAATCGAGAAGGAAGCTAAGGCTTTCGCAGTAACAACTGACGCTGTTCGCAAGCTCGTTTACACTCCCGATATCCACGTTGTAAACCTCACCATCGACGGTGTTGAGTGCAAGGCTGTATTGAAGGACATTCAGTTCCACCCCGTTAAGGATACCATCCTTCACATGGACTTCCTCCAGATCGTTGAGGACAAGGCTATCGTAATGGAGGTTCCCACCGTTCTCACTGGTCTCGCTGCTGGTGTTAAGCTTGGTGGTAAGCTTCAGCAGGCTATCCGTAAGATCAAGGTGAAGGCTGTATACGCTAACATCCCTGAGAAGTTGACCGTTGACGTAACTGAGCTCGCTCTCGGTAAGTCAATCAAGGTTGGTGATCTCTCATTTGAGGGTCTCGAGCTCGTTACTCCCGCTCAGACCGTTGTATGTAGCGTAGCTGCTACACGTGCTTCACGTGAGGCTGCCAACGGTAAGAAGTAATACCTAGTTAGGAGTTAGAAGTTAGGAATTAGGAGTTCGCAAGAGCGCGGAAGCCTAATTCCTTTTTTTCTTTTCATCTCCTAACCCCTAATTCCTGACTCCTAACTAAACAAATGAAATACTTGATTGTCGGCTTGGGTAATCCGGGCTATGAATACGATGGCACACGTCACAACATCGGTTTCCGTGTGGTCGATGCTTTGGCCAAGGCTGCCAATGCCGTGTGGGAAGACAAGCGCTATGGCTTTGTAGCTAATATGCGTGTCAAGAATGCGCAGATTGTGTTGCTCAAGCCCACCACCTTTATGAACTTGAGCGGTAATGCTGTGCGCTATTGGCTGGAGAAGGAGAATGTAGAGCAAGAGAATATGCTCGTGGTGGTCGATGACCTCTCTCTGCCCACCGGTACCCTCCGCCTCAAGGGAAAGGGTAGCGATGGTGGCCACAATGGTCTCAAACACATTGCGCAGCTCATCGGACAAAACTACGCTCGCTTGAAGTTTGGTATAGGCAACGACTTCCCCCGTGGAGCACAGGCCGATTTCGTGCTTGGTAAGTTCAGTGCCGAGGACGAGGCTATCATTGAGAAACAGCTTCCTACGGCGTGTGAGATCGTCAAGAGCTTCTGCCTTGCGGGCATCACCATTACAATGAATCAATTTAATAAAAAAGGAGTACCTTCTATTTAGGAATTAGTAAGTAGGAGTTAGGAATTTATTATGCACGATTAGCTCTTCTTTTAACTCCTAATTTATAACTCCTAACTCCTAACTAAAGAAATGGAAGCAAGAATTGATAAATGGCTCTGGGCGGTACGCCTCTATAAGACCCGCTCCATGGCGACTGATGCCTGCAAGAAAGGGCAGGTAACCATGAATGGTGTCAACATGAAGCCCTCGAAGACAATCAAGGAGGGCGACGTGGTGAGTGTGCGTAAGGCTCCCATCACCTACACCTTCCGTGTGCTC
Source organism: Bacteroidaceae bacterium (assembly GCA_017557005.1). Lineage (GTDB taxonomy): Bacteria > Bacteroidota > Bacteroidia > Bacteroidales > Bacteroidaceae > UBA1189. The sequence goes on from JAFZFZ010000024.1 coordinate 3,735, forward strand.
AAGGCCATAGAGAACCGTGTGGGCGCCAAGCTTGTGCCCGAGATGCTGGAGAACATCACTCCAAAGGAGCAGTACGACATCCTTGAGATGAGCAAGATAAGTGGCTTTGCCAATCGTATGCGTGGCACGGGTCGCCCCACCAAGAAGGAGCGCCGCGACCTCGACGAATTTCTTGGCGACGACAACTTCGGTATGGCCGACTTCCTCTTCTTTGATGATGAGGACGACGACGAGTAGTCTGTGCACTGATTCCTATGGAGAAAGTCTTGATAACTGGAGCCAGTGGCTTTGTAGGTAGTCGCCTGGCATGTGCTATGAGTAGCAGTTACGAACTGCTTATCCCTTCACATCGTGAATTTGACATCACATCGCTTCAGGCTATATGTCAATACATCGAGCATCATCGTCCTCATGCCATCGTGCATCTGGCAGCTTTGTCCAACACGGGCTATTGCGAGGAGCATCCCGATGAGAGCTACCTCGTGAATGTTACCGGTGTAGAGAATCTCGCTCGTGCTGCGGCCCAGTATGGATGCAAACTCATCTTCTTCTCTTCCGACCAAGTGTATAATGGCAATCTTGAGATGGGATTGCTGGATGAGACCATTCCCGTAGCTCCGGAGAACCACTATGGCCGCCACAAACTGCTTGCCGAGGAGCGTGCATTGGAGCTGTGTCCCGAGTGTGTAGCCTTGCGTGCCACCTGGATGTACGATGCTCCACATGCCGGTATGCATACCCACCGCAATTTTGTGGTCAATGTCAAGGAGGCTATCCTTCAGGGCACTCCTCTGCGCTTTGCCACACGGGAGTATCGAGGCATCACCTGGGTGGGTGAGGTCGTGCGTCATGTTCCCCATACCCTGCTTCTGCCTGGTGGCGTCTACAACTTTGGTGCCGAAAACCACCTCAATACCTACGAAACTGCCCTTGCCTACCTGCGCATCCTGCAGTGTCCCGATAGGTCGCTTGCTGTGGCCGATGAAGAGCGCTTCTCTGCCCATGTGCGCAACATCAGCATTTCCACTCAGAAGATTGTAGAGGCCTCCCATGGCGCCATACAGTTCCTTGATACGGTAGAGGGCTTGCGTCATTTTGAGAGTTGTGCCAATAGCCTCCTGTCGTGAGTATCTAACGCTATAGAACAAAAAGAGAGCACCTGCAAGTCGTTTTGCGCAGGTGCTCTCTTTGTTATGAGTCGGTGCCGCGAATGGTCGCAGCAGGTCTCTCTTTTAGTTGGCTTCCTCGTTACGGATGGGGTCGTCATACTGCTCCTGCAGTGCGGCGAGCTTCTTCATCATGCGCTTGGTGATGCGCTCGGTGCCGGGCTTTCCGTAGAGGTTGTTGAGCTCGTTGGGGTCGTTCTTCAGGTCATACAGTTCCCATGAGTCGATGTCGTTGTAGAAGTGTATGAGCTTGTAGCGACCATCGCGCACTCCATAGTGGCGCTTCACGGCATGCTCGGCGGGGTACTCGTAGAAGTGGTAGTAGAGTGCATCGCGCCACTCGGTCTTCTCGCCCTTGAGCAAGGGGAGGAACGACTCACCGTGCATCTCTTCGGGCACCTCTACACCTGCCAATTCGAGGAATGTGGGGCCGTAGTCGATGTTTTGCACGAGTTGTGCCACGTCGCCCTTCTTGCCGCCGGGAAGGCGCACGAGCAGGGGAGTGCGGAACGACTCTTCGTACATGAAGCGCTTGTCGAACCAGCCGTGCTCACCCATATAGAAGCCTTGGTCCGAGGTGTACACGATCATTGTATTGTCCAGCAAGCCCTCCTTCTCGAGGTAGTCGAGCACGATACCAACGTTGCGGTCTACTGAGGTGATCACGCGCAAGTAGTCGCGCATGTATTGCTGGAACTTCCATTCGGCCAATTCGTTGCCTGTGAGGTTGCGTGCCTTGAAGTCCTCGATGATGGGGTCGTAGTGGCGGTCCCAAGCAGCCTGCACTTCGGGGCGCAGACGCTGGCGATACATCTCGCGTCCCCAGCCCTCGTAGGCGCTGTGGAGTTCGTTCTCGCGGTCGGCCATCTTCAGGTCATATACGATGCTCATATCCTTGGCGATGCTCATCTGTTGCTGTTGTGCGGCGAGGCGTCCTTCGTAGTTGTCGTAGAAGGTCTCGGGTACGGGGAAGTTTGAGTCGCTGAAGAGCTCCAGGTCACAGGTGTCGGGCATCCAGGTGCGGTGCGGAGCCTTGTGGTGCAAGAGCAGGCAGAAGGGCTTCTCGGGGTTGCGCAGGCTATCGAGCCAGTTGATGGCCACATCTGTAGTGATGTTGGTGGCATAGCCTTCGCGCTGGATGCGCTCACCGTTGCGGATGAAGTAGGGGTCGTAGTACTCGCCCTGACCGATAAGGATATCCCAGTAGTTGAATCCAGTGGGGTTCGATGCCAAGTGCCACTTACCCACTACGGCAGTCTCATATCCCGCCTGTTGCAATAGCTTGGGGAAGGTGAGCTGCGCACCATCAAAACGGGTGTGGTTGTTGGTGAATCCGTTGGCATGGCTATGCTTGCCGGTGAGCATGCACGCACGGCTGGGACCACTGATTGAGTTGGCCACGAAGCTATTGGTGAAGCGCACACCCTCATTGGCGATGCGGTCGATGTTGGGTGTCTCTATGTAGCGTTGGTCATAGGCGCTGATGGTCTGATACGAGTGGTCGTCGCACATGATGAAGAGGATGTTCATCGGTTGCTCAGGGGCAGCAGCCTCTTGCTTCTTGTCGCCTCCTGTGCAGGCAGCCAGACTGGCAAGTGCGGGGAGGAGGAGATGGTTCTTCTGCATAGTGTGTGGTGTTTTTATAAGGTTCTATAATTATCAATTATCGTTGTCAACGGTAGCCGCCGTCACCTTGCGGAATGCCGCGGGCACGGGAGCCTCAAAGTGCATCAGTTCGCGTGTCATGGGGTGCACTATCGAGAGGCGGTGATTGTGCAGCATCAGTCGGCCTATGGGGTTGGTGGTGCCGCCATACTTGCGGTCTCCAGCCACGGGATTGCCTATCTCGGCCAGCTGTACGCGGATCTGATTCTTGCGTCCGGTGAAGATCTGCACGTCGAGCAATGCGTGGTAGTCGTTGGCCTGTACTACACGGTAGCGTGTCACCGCGAGTCGTCCCTCGTCGGGCTTGCGTGCTACATATACCATCATGTTGTTGGCATTCTCCACGAGGTTGTGGCGCAACTCCTGCTGAGCCACTTCGGGGCAACCCTCCACCACGGCGGTGTATGAGCGTTCACGCACGTAGTTGTCCCAGTTGTAGCGCAGTTCGCGTTGCATATCGGGGTCCTTGGCAAATACGAGTATGCCCGAGGTGTATTGATCCAATCGGTGACATACGTAGGCCATCGAGCGAGCATCCTTCTGCTTCAGGTAGTCGGTGAGCAGGCTCTGTGCGGTCTTCTTCTTGTTGTCGTGTCCCACGGTGAGCAATCCGGCCGCCTTCTCCACTACCACGAGGTACTTGTCCTCGTAGAGGATGTGTAGCTGATTGGCGCGCAATACCGCAAAGGGGCGGGTAAAGTTCACCGAAACCTTGTCGCGTGGGGTTAGCGGAGTGTCAAACTGGGTGAGGGGTTGTCCGTTCACCGCCACATGGTTGTGTGCCAGCATTGACTTGATGTCGCTCTTGCTCTTGGGGGCAAGTATCAGATACAGGAAGGGCAGCAGTGTGGTATTCTCTACGGGTGAGTAGTGGAATATCTGATTGGGACCCTTCTTGCCGTGTCGTTTGTTGTTTCTCATATTGTTGCGAATAATAACGCAAAGGTACTAATAAACGAGCGAGAAATATCAAGCTTGCTTGAATATTTTTTGCAGCGAGTGTAAGTGTCTTCGCGATTTATCGCAAAGGTACGAAATAATTCACAATTCACAACTCACAATTCATAATTATGTGCTATCTTTGTCATATCATAATTTAGAATTCACAATTCATAATTTAATAACCATGCAACATCCCGAGAACGACGATATATATAAGGGCCTTACAGTAAATGCCGGCATTGAGCAGCCCTCGATGATCAATCCCTATATGAAGCCCAAGAAGCGCAAGCGCCTCTTCACTCCGGCCGAGTATGTCGAGGGCATTGTCAAGGGCGATATCACCATGCTCTCCCGTGCCGTAACCTTGGTGGAGAGCCTCCTCCCCGAGCATCAAGCCATTGCGCAAGAGGTTATCGAGAAGTGTCTGCCCCACACCGGTCAGTCGGTGCGCATCGGTATCAGTGGTGTGCCCGGAGCCGGCAAGAGCACCTCTATCGACGCTTTCGGACTGCATGTGCTCGAGCGCTACGGAGGCAAGCTGGCAGTGTTGGCCATCGACCCCTCCAGCGAGAAGACCAAGGGTAGTATCCTGGGCGACAAGACCCGCATGGAGAAGCTCTCCGTGCACCCCGACGCCTTCATACGCCCCAGCCCCTCGGCAGGTTCGCTCGGTGGTGTGGCACGCAAGACCCGCGAGACCATCGTGCTATGCGAGGCCGCAGGGTTCGATAAGATATTCGTTGAGACCGTAGGTGTGGGTCAGAGTGAGACCGCCGTGCACTCCATGGTCGACTTCTTCCTCCTCATCCAACTTGCCGGCACGGGCGATGAACTGCAAGGCATCAAGCGCGGTATCATGGAGATGGCCGATGGCATCGTCATCAACAAGGCCGATGGCGACAATGCCGAGCGTGCCGAGCTGGCCGCCTCACACTTCCGCAACGCCCTGCACCTGTTCCCCGCTCCCGAGAGCGGATGGACACCCCAGGTGCTCACCTATTCGGGTTTCTACGGCTTGCGCATCGATCAGGTGTGGACCATGGTGTTCGACTATGTCGACTTTGTGAAGAAGAATGGCTACTTTGACCATCGCCGCAACGAGCAGGCCAAGTACTGGATGTACGAGAGCATCAACGAAGCCCTGCGCGATAGCTTCTACCACAATCCCACCATCGCCTCCTTGCTCACCTGCAAGGAACGTCAGGTACTCGATGGCGAGCTCACCTCGTTTGTGGCGGCGCGTCAGTTGCTCGATGTCTATTTCAAGGGCTGAGGGCCTCTCGGTTTGAAGCCGTGCCTCTTATAGCTCAAGGAAGTTCTTGATGATCTGTGCCCCGATGGCTCCGCTCTTCTCGGGGTGGAATTGTGTGCCGAAGAAGTTGTCACGGCCCAGCGCTCCGCTGAAGTCGTTGATGTAGTGGCTTGTAGCTATCGTGTCGGGGCATAGCACGGGGTAGTACGAGTGCACGTAGTAGATGTAAGCCCCCTCGTCGATATCCTTGAAGAGCGGTGTGCGTAGGTTGGTAATCTGATTCCATCCCATGTGAGGGATTTTTTCGATGGGCAATCCCTCTGCTGTGCCGTCTGCTGATAGCTGCATGTTTTGGAACTTTTTAACCTTCGTGCGGAAGATGCCCATGCACTCCACGTCGCCCTCCTCACTGCTCTGGCACATGAGTTGCGTGCCCACGCAGATGCCCAGCACGGGCTGCGTCAGGGTAGGGATGAAGGTGTCCAGTCCGCGCTCCGCCAGCTTGGCCATTGCCGTCGATGCCTCGCCCACACCGGGCAGTATCACCTTGTCGGCTTGTGTCAGTAGCGCCTTGTCGTCGGTATATATCCATTCGGTGCATCCCACGCGGGCCAAGGCGTTGGTTACCGAGCGTATGTTTCCTGTATCGTAGTTTACAATAGCTATCATGCTGTCAGTGCTTTGGTGTGAGTGCTTACAGACTCTTGTTGATCTGGTCGATGTAGTCGAGCACCTCGTTGCGGCCGATGCCCTTTTCTGATGAGGTCACGAAGTAGGGTGGTAGCTCCTCCCACTGCTCTTTGAGTCGGGCGAGGTAGCGCTCCACGTTCTCGCGTTGGCGCTGTGTGCCCAGCTTGTCGGCCTTGGTGAAGATGATTGAGAAGGGTACTCCATTCTCGCCCAGCCACTCGATGAATTCCAGGTCGATGGTCAGCGGTTCGTGACGTATGTCGATGAGCACGAAGAGGTTGGTCATCTGTTCGCGTTCGAGGATATAGGTCTCGATGATTTGTGTCAGCTTGTCCTTTGCCTTCTTGCCGCGCTGCGCATAGCCATAGCCCGGCAGGTCCACCAGGTACCATGCCTTGTTGATGAGGAAGTGGTTGATGAGCATCGTCTTACCCGGTGTGGCCGATGTCATGGCCAGTTTGGGCTTGCGTGTGAGCATGTTGATGAGGCTCGACTTACCCACGTTTGATCTGCCGATGAATGCATATTCGGGCTTTCCGTCCTGCGGGCAGCGGTCGATGCGGGTGTTGCTGATTACAAATTCTGCGCTTTTAATTTCCACGTCGTTATCGTTTTTATTGTTGACAAAGGTAATAGATTTTTTTGTTCCTACGAAATCAACACCTCTTTACTTGCTCGCATGGTAAGAAAAATGCCCCAACAGGGGTCAAATACCGAATTTATTCACTATATTTGCCCGCTATTTATATATTATAGATGAATACTATGAATGCTATGAAACGTATATCTCTTATCCTTGCTGCCGTAGTGGTAGCGTTTGCCGCCTCGGCACGTAAAGTGTATGACGCCTCAGTCTTCGGTGTAGTTCCCGGCACGGGAGCCGATATGTCGGCCCCCATGGCGCAGCTTCTCGATCATGTCAAGGCCGATGCTGCAGGCCAGTCGGCCACCATCTACCTCGCTTCGGGTCAGTATCATTTCTACCCCGATGGCGCCGTGCATAAGGAGTATTATATCAGCAACCACGACCAGCACCGCGACCGTGCCGTGGGCATCGCCATCGAGGAGTTCAAGAACCTCACCATCGACGGCCAGGGTGCCGACCTCATCTTCCACGGCCGCATGCTCCCCGTGAGCATCGTGGCTACCGAGCACTGTACCCTGCGCAACCTCAGTGTCGACTTTGCCACACCCCACATCGCCCAGTGCGAGGTGGTGAAGAACGAGCCCGAGGGCATCACCTTCCGCGTGGCCCCCTGGGTCAATGTAAGCCTCACTGCCGAGGGCGCCTTTGCCCATAGCGGCGAGGGCTGGACCCACCGTCCCCTTTGGGGCATCGCCTTTGAGCCCGACACCCGCCACATCGTATATACCACAGCCGATATAGGCACACCCGTGCAGCAGGTCGAGCAGATTGACGAGCGCACCTTCTTTGCTCCCTCATGGAAGGACAAGCGCCTCCACGTGGGCACCGTAGTGGCCATGCGCACCTATGAGCGCCCCTCACCCGGCATCTTCGTGAGCCACGCCATCGATACCAAGCTTGAGCAGGTCAAGATACACTATGCCGAAGGCATGGGCCTGTTGGCACAGATGAGTGAAGATATCACCCTCGACGGCTTCGGCGTATGCCTCCGTGGCGACGACGATCCCCGCTACTTCACCACCCAAGCCGATGCTACCCACTTCTCGGGCTGCAAGGGTAAGATCACCTCTGTGAACGGACTCTACGAAGGCATGATGGACGATGCCATCAACGTGCACGGCACCTACCTCAAGGTGATGGAGCGCATCGATGACCACACCCTCCGTGCCCGCTACATGCATGGCCAGGCATGGGGCTTCGACTGGGGCTACGTGGGCGACAAGGTGCAGTTCGTGCGTTCGCGCACCATGGAGCTCGTGGGCGAGGACGATATCTTCGTTACCGAGGTGGCCGAGATTGCCGAGTATGCCGATGGAGCTACCCGCAGCGGTGAGCCCCAAGCCTTTGCTTTGAAGGGCGCTACCCATGGCAGCCGCGAGTTTGTCATCCGCTTTGCCGACGCCCTCCCCGCCGAGATCAGCGCCGAGCAGGGCTACGGTATCGAGAACCTCACCTGGACCCCCGAGGTATACTTTGCCCACAACACCATCCGCAACAACCGCGCCCGTGGTACCCTCTTCAGCACCCCCAAGCGCACCGTTGTTGAGGAGAATCTCTTCGATCACACCTCCGGCACCGCCATCCTCCTCTGTGGCGACTGCAATGGCTGGTACGAGACCGGTGCTTGCCGCGATGTCCTCATCCGCCGCAACCGCTTCGTCAACTCCCTCACCAGCATGTTCCAGTTCACCAACGCCGTCATCTCCATCTATCCCGAGATACCCGCGCTGGCCGAGCAGAAAGCCTACTTCCATGGCGGCAAGAAGAATGCCATCCGCATCGTCAACAATGAGTTCAACACCTTCGACAATCCCTTGCTCTATGCCAAGTCTATCGACGGACTGCTGTGGAAGGGCAATACCATCATCCACAACCAGGACTTTGTCCCCTTCCATTGGAACAAGGCCAGCGTATTGCTCGAGCGTGCCACCAACGTGCGCATCGATGGCGCCCTCCAGGGTCGCGACGAAGAGCTCAAGCGTGTCGAACTCATGCTCCCCGCCACGCAGAAGTGAACCTTTATATATAATAAGAAATAATTAGTACCTTTGCGCCCCTGATATGCAGCAATACTCATCCGTCCTGTTAGAGAAAGCCGTGGGCGAGTTTGCCAAGCTCCCCGGCATAGGCCGCAAGACCGCCTTGCGTCTTGTGCTGCACATGTTGCGCCAGCCCGTGAGCGAGGCCGAGGCCTTTGCCGATGCCGTAGCGCGCCTCTGCCGCGAGGTCAAGTACTGTAAGGTGTGCCACAACATCTCCGATAACGACGTGTGCGAGATCTGTTCGCAGCCCTCGCGCGATGCCTCTACCGTCTGCGTGGTCGAGACCGTGCGCGATGTCATAGCCGTGGAGAACACCTCCCTCTACCGCGGACTCTACCATGTGCTGGGCGGCGTCATCTCCCCCATGGAGGGCATAGGTCCTTCCGACCTGCATATCGACAGCCTCGTCGAGCGTGTCAAGCGTGGCGAGGTCAAGGAGGTCATCTTTGCCCTCAGTCCCACTATGGAGGGCGACACCACCAACTTCTACATCTACCGCAAGCTCGATGGTACCGATGTCAAGATGTCGGTGCTCTCGCGTGGTATCTCCGTGGGCGACGAGCTCGAGTATGCCGATGAGGCCACCCTGGGCCGCTCATTGGTCAACCGCATGCCCTTCACCGGCCGCACCTATTGATTATAGTATAAACCCTAATACACAACCATAGCATGTCCAACGAAAACAACTCAGGTCTCCGCATCCGCGTTCTCTACGCAGCCATGCTCGCCGTGGTGGTAGGCATCGTTCTGCTCTATGAGTACGGCATCCTCCCCGAGGGTCGCATGGTAGGCGCCGACCCCTCATCCAAATACATCTTCGATGTCCTCTTCCTCTTTGCCTCGGGCGGCATCATCATCGGCTCCTTCAAGGGTTACGAGTGGCTCTTCCGCCACTGGGTAGCCAAGGCCCCCGATGCCCAGCAGCTCGCCAAGCGCCACGCCCAGCTCAGCGTGCTCCGCCTCGCCCTGCTTGCCCTGCTCATGGTAGTGGGCACCATCTATAAGTATGTAACCCTCGAGAATACCGGCATGTATATCGGACTCATCGCCTTCCTCACCTCCTTCTTCTGTTTGCCCTCGCGCAGCAAGATGGCCGATGAGCGCGCCCGCTACACCGCCGACGAGCCGCAGCAATAACCCACGCGAGAGAAGTCCCCACCCACCATGCAGCTGTCTGTCATCATCGTCAACTACAATGTCAAGCACTACCTCGAGCAGTGCCTCCACTCTGTGCGCCGCGCCTCCGAGGGGCTGCAGGTCGAAGTCTTCGTGGTCGACAACCTCTCCACTGATGGCTCCGTAGCCTACCTGCGCGAGCGCTTCCCCGAGGTCCGTTTCATTGAGAACACCGAGAACGTAGGCTTCGCCCGTGCCAACAACCAAGCCATACGCCTCTCCAGCGGCGAGTACGTCCTCTTGCTCAACCCCGATACCATCGTCACCGAGCACACCTTTGCCGATATGCTCCGCTTCATGGATCATCATCCCGAGGCGGGTGGGGCAGGGGCCTACATGTTGCGCACCGATGGCACCTTCGCCCTCGAGAGCCGCCGCGGACTCCCCACACCCTTCGTAGCCTTCTGCAAGATGTCGGGCCTCGCCTCCCTCTTTCCCCGCTCGCGCGTCTTTGGCCGCTACTACATGCGCTACCTCGACGAGCAGCAACCCAGCGAGATAGAGATCATCTCCGGTGCCTGCATGCTGCTGCGCCGTGCCGCCCTCGACCGCGTGGGCCTGCTCGACGAAGACTTCTTTATGTATGGCGAGGATATCGACCTCTCCTACCGCATCCTCAAGGGCGGGTACAAGAACTACTTCATTCCCACCCGCATGCTCCACTACAAGGGCGAGAGCACCGTGAAGAGCTCCTACCGCTACGTCTATACCTTCTACCAGGCCATGCGCCTCTTCTTCCGCAAGCACTACTCGCACTACTCCTTCGTGGTGAGCATCCCCATCAGCATGGCTATTTGGGGCCGCTCGTTCCTTGCCTACATCGGCAACCAGCTGCGCCACCGCACCCAAGTAGTCGCCGAGTCTGCCCCTACAAACATGCTCGTCGTGGGCAGTGCCCCCATGCTCAGCGAGGTGCGCACCCTGCTCGAACGCCATCAGCCCAAGGGCAAGCACCGCTTCATCGAGGGTAGCCTGGTCCTGCGTCCCGAGGGACACCTCTCGCCCGACATCGACCTCTCCGCCTACGATGTGGTCGTGTACGACACCGATAGCTACCCCTACGGCACCCTGCTCGCCCACCTTGAGCACACCCCTGGCAACACCCTGCGCATTGCCACCTACTCGCTCACGAGCCACACCCTCATCACCGAGTCGGCCACCTACACCCTCTGATCCATCCCAGCGCCTATGAATAGCTACCTGCACTCCGACCTCCTCCAGCTCCGCGCCCCCGAGCTCACCGATCTTGACTTTCTCTTCCACATCGAGAACGACACCCGCCAGTGGTGCGTGTCGGCCTGCAAGACCCCCTATTCGCGCTACCTCCTGCAGCAATATATCGAGACCAACACCCACGATATCTATGCCGACAAGCAGGTGCGCCTCATGATCGAGGACCACACCCGCGGAGTCCTCGTGGGCGCCGTCGACCTCTTCGACTTCAGCCCTGCCGACCGCCGTGCCGAGATTGGTCTCGTCATCGACCGTGCCGCCCGTGGTCGTGGCTATGCCCGTGCCGTGCTGCCCCTATTGTGCCAGTATGCCCAGCATGTGCTCGGTCTGCACCAGGTGTATGCCTACATCTTTGAGGACAATGTCCCCGCCCGCACCATCTTCAGCGACTATGGCTTCACCCACGTTGCTACCCTCCCTGATTGGGTCTTTTCAGAGGGAAAATACATCAATGTATGCCTCTATCAGCTCATTTTTGCCGATAAATAAAGATTTTTTGAAAAAAAACGGCAAAACATTTTGCGGGTATCAAAAATTTGTCTACCTTTGCACCCGCAATCGAGAGAGATTGCTTTCAGATTGAAATATTTCTGGTGCGTTAGTTCAGTTGGTTAGAATACATGCCTGTCACGCATGGGGTCACGGGTTCGAGTCCCGTACGCACCGCCAGAGATATGAAATCCGAAACCAAAAACAAACATTGGTGCGTTAGTTCAGTTGGTTAGAATACATGCCTGTCACGCATGGGGTCACGGGTTCGAGTCCCGTACGCACCGCAAGATGCCTCTCATTTGAGAGGTTTTTTTGTTTTTATACGGTTCGTCGTGGCGACTTCCATTTCGAGGCGCAGAAGCATACGGAATTCTTTTAATCTCACGCAGATGCCGCAGACTTTCGCAGACTCTTTATTTATAAGTCCCATACTATTGGAGTTGGAATTCGCAGACTTGGCTGCATAGCTTCGCTCGCAGCTGTCGGCTTTGCCGAGTGCTTCCAACCGGAGGTACACGCGAGTTTACGAGGCGTGATTCTGCGAATTTTAAGTCCTCTCCGTGAGTGCTGTTAGAATAGAAATTCTGCGAAAGTCTGCGAATTCTGCGTGAGAATAAAGTAAGCCATCCGGAGGGAGCAACTTTGTTGCAACGAAAACGATGACGATAACGAAAACTGCCGTCCGGAGGGCTCACTAAACTCTCAAGGTTCGTGCCAGCGAGCGCATGTAAGCCTGCTTACAATGCTCAGCGAGCGCAGCCGAAGCTCAACAACGAAGTTGTTAACTCTAACCCCTCAACCCTCAACCCTCAACCCTAACCCCTAACCATTCATCCCACTAAAAAAGAGAAGCCTTGCGGCCTCTCTTCCTTTTATGCACCGTCGCCTATTCGATAGCGATGTTATGCTCTATCTGCGGGCGCTCCTCCACCTTCTTGCGAGGCAGCTTGATGTGCAGCACACCATGCTTCACCTTCGCCTTGATGGCAGCCTTGTCCACATCGTCGGGGAGGATGAGCGTCTGCTCAAACTTGGCGTACGAGAACTCGCGTCGCAGATACTTGCACTCCTTGTCGTCGCAGCAGCACTCCGCATCGCCCTCGTGCTTGCCGTCGGGCTTATCGGTGTTGCAAGCCTTCTCGATGCTGATCACAAGGTCGCCAGCCTCGTCCAGGTGGATACGGAAGTCCTCCTTCGTCATGCCTGGGGCAGCCACCTGCACCTTGTACTCATCCTTCTTCTCAATCACGTTGATGGCCGGTGTGGTCACCTTGGCGCGTCCCATCCAGCCCGCGTCGAAGAAGTCGTTGAAGATGCTCGGTACCCACTCTTGGCGGTACATTCTTTTCATTGGTGTCATAGTCTCAATGTTTTTAAGGGTTAAACAAACTGTTCAGCTATAATGCCCGCGCCGCCCCGTTTGTTTGCTCCCCACGCCCCGTCTTTGCGTTATTTAATGGAGGTATTTGCATTTTTAGGGAATTTCCCCAAAAATAATAGGGGATTTCCCCCAACACGATTGCTAAGTTTTCATTATTTTTGCCATCAGTAAAGACCAATCCATACAATATGGTACACATGAGACACTTTGCATGCCTACTGGCCCTTCTCTATAGCAGCACCCTGCTCGCCCAGCCCTCCCTGCAGGAGCAGGCGCAAGCCATCCTCCTGCAGGCCGCCCACATCAACCACTTCAACCGCCTCTGCCCGCAGGAGAAGGTATACCTCCACTTCGACAACACCGCCTACTTCCAGGGCGAGACCATCTGGTTCAGTGCCACGGTAGTGAAAGCTACCGACGGCACGGTGGCCGACAGCAAGGTACTCTACGTGGAGCTGCTCTCCCCCACAGGCGTGGTGCTGCGCCAGCAGAAGCTGCAAGTGACAGACGGCCGCTGCCACGGCTCCTTCCCTCTGGTGGACGCCTCCGTCGACGAGGCCAATGCCAAGCGCGGCGTGTTGGGCTACCCCAGCGGCTACTACGAAGTGCGCGCCTACACCCGTACCATGCTCAACTTCGACTCGCACGGCTGCTTCTCCCGCGTGCTGCCCGTATACAAGGCCCCCGAGAAGGAGGGCGACTACAGCAACCCGCAGATGGATGTCTACAGCGGCATGGGCGATGAGCGCCCCGCAGCAGCCAAGCGCAAGGACCTCAACATCGACTTCCTCCCCGAAGGCGGCCACCTCATCGCTGGCGTCAAGAACCGCATCGCCTTCAAGGCCACCGATAAGGAGGGCCGCAGCGTGCAGATAGACTCGCTCACCACTGCCGACGGCACAGGCCTTGCCCTCTCGCCCCAACACCGCGGCATGGGCAGCTTCCTCTACACCCCTACGGAACGTGACACCAAGGTAAAAGCCTACCACCACGGCAAGGCACACACCTTCACGCTCCCCGATGCCGAGCCCGCGGGCTACGCCCTGCGTCTCACACCCCGCGACCAGGCACTGCAGGTATCTGTGGCCACCCCACAGCCCGATGCCACCCACCTGCTGGGCTACACGCTGGTGCGCCATGGCAAGTGCGAACTGATTGATACGCTCACCCTGCATGCCGCCACCTTCAGCCGCACCGTCTCCACACATACGCTCCCCACGGGCGTATACCAGTTTGCCCTCTTCGACGCCTCCGGCACCCTCTACGCCACCCGCATGCTCTTCATCGACAACGGCATAGAGACAACCCCCATTACCGTCACCACCGACAAGGCGGGCTACGCCCCCTTCGAAGAGGTGAAGCTCCGCCTGCAAGTCGAGGAAAAGGGTGAGCACCACCTCTCCGTAGCCGTGCGCGACGCAGCTGATTATGGTACGGGCTACAGCGACGATTTGCGCAGCTACATGCTGCTCTCCTCGGAGCTGAAGGGCTACATCGAATCTCCCGCCTACTACTTCGAGGCCGACGACGAGGAGCACCGCGCCAACCTCGACCGCCTGATGCTGGTGCAGGGCTGGAGCCGCTACGACTGGCGTCAGATGACAGGCAATGCTCCCTTCCAACCAAAACATTTCATCGAAAATCAGATTGTCCTCGATGGCTGGGCACTGCACCCCCGCAAGGATGAGCCCATGGCAGGCATCGAGGTGAAGATAAGCCTCTACTCCCCCGACCGCAAACGTGTGCAGGAGGTCAGCGTCACCACCGACGACAATGGCTACTGGAGCACCAACCTCGAGGACTTCGATGGTGCATGGGACCTCAGCCTGCAGACCTACCAGGAGGGCAAGCCCATCGTGGCCCGCATGCGGCTGGAGCGCTCCACCGCGCCCGACGTGCTCGCCTATGAGGCCAGCCAGCTACAGCTGCAGCACCGCATCGATAGCACAGACACCACCCCATGGACGGAAGAGGAGATAAAGAAGGACTACCTGGGCGACAAGAGCATCGTGCTCGACAATGTAGAGGTGGAGGGGCGCCGCAAATACATCGACTACTGCACCTTCCAGGCCTTTGATGTGGCCAAGGATGCCGAGGTGATGACCGACAAGGGAGAATACACCTACATGGTGTCAGATTATCTTAGAGATAAAGGATATACTCTCACTCATTGGAATGGAGTCACCTACGAACAACATCTTGCAGAAGCATCTGAACAGGGACCGACTTCAAGTGCAATCCGCAGCCAATACATTGATTGGCTCATAAAGCAGTCTACCATCAATGACTTCCGTACACTTTGGTATGTTAAGGAGGGCAAAAACAATAATACAACCCCTTCATATCATCCCGGATTCGATATTGATATAGCCGATGTGAAAAGCATCATTGTATACGACAGTCCGCATAGCTACTGGGGTATCGACGAAATAATTAGGGAGTATGGGGCAGAACTTATTGAAGTAGTAAAAAAGCCTGATCCACCGCTATACCCCGCAGGCCTATATGTTGTAGAAATCATCCTCCATCCCGGCCGTAAGAAACGCATAGCATGGCACGAGAACGCACGCCAAACCACCTTCGACGGCTACTCACCCAAGATGGAGTTCTATGCTCCCGAGTATCCCAACGGTCCCATTGAGGGCGATGTAGACTACCGCCGCACCATCTACTGGAATCCCGATGTAACGACCAACGAGAGAGGCGTGGCAAACATAAAGTTCTACAACAACAGCTACTCCCGCTCGCTGAACGTGAGTGTAGAGGGTATGGCTAATGGTGAAATATTGACGATTAAGAAATGAGAAGAATGCGTATCAGAGTTGGACTAATCTGCTTGCTGTTGATGCTGGGCATGGTAGCGCGTGCCGAAGAACGAACCAATCTCTTCAATGAAGCCTGGAGGTTTTATCGAGGCGATGCATCGCAAGCCATGCAGATATCATATGCTGATGAGCGTTGGCAGATGGTAGACTTGCCCCATGATTGGCGCTTGACTCCCGACTCGCTGAATGTCATAGAACCATCGTCCGACACCGTGGGATGGTATAGAAAGACCTTTACAATATTGCCTGCTGATACAGCCAAAAGAGTATATCTGTGCTTCGAACGCATACATGGGAAATCTGAAATATGGTTGAATGGTCAGCAGTTGTTCCACTCGCATACCAGCTGCGAGTCCATGAAGATAGATGTGACTCCCCATCTCAATGCCCCCTATGAAAACAACACCCTTGCCATTCGTATAACAACCCCCTCTGCCGACAGCGCACTCTATCGAGGCGCAGGAATCACCCACGATACGTGGCTGGTAAAGGTAGACCGCACCCACATCGACGAATGGGAGACCTCCATACAAACCACGAATGTCTATGTAAGGCGAGGACGCTGGTATGCCGATTTGAAACTCGACATATTGATGCGCCGTATCAATATGCCGGCAGTAGGCGGACAGCTGCGCATACATGTCGAAGACCCTGACGGAGCGAGCGTATACGATGCGTCGCATGCAACTCTGCTTGCCGATAGCGCCAGGGTCAGCATCGGATTCACATTGCCCAAACCACGCTATTGGTATGCCGATACGCCCGAGATGTATAGGGCGTCGCTGTATGTCGTCGATAGTGCCCAGGTGGTGTGCGACTCATTGCACATCCCATTTGGCATCAGCACTATAAGCTACTCCCAACAGATGGGACTGCTACACAATGACGAGGCTCCCCTCATCCAAGGAGCAACACTCGACTTTAACAACCGCCTCACGGGCTACACCGCCTTTCGACGAGCCGAAGCATTGCTTATAGAACATCTGCAGACCAATGGCTACTCGGCCATGCGTTGTCCTATGGGGTTGCTCTCTGAACATCTGCTCACGGCATGCGATACATTGGGTGTGATGGTCCTCGTCGATGCATTCAGCTCTACGCAACCTGGCGAGGTGTGGAGCGCAGCCGCTACCACAAGCAACATCAAGCGCTTCCGCAATCACCCGTCCATCATCATGTGGTGCATTGCCGACTCTGCCACTGAAGAATCCATTGTAGCATCTGCCGACAATAGCCGTCCCATTGTCACTACCGACATACTGCTTGCCCATACATGGAGCAAGGAGCGCACCTCTATTGGTGACCGAACTGCCCATGCCTATCATATGGATGCCGAACGCTTTGTCAGTAGCATCACGGTAGGAGTGTCGGCACCTGACACATTGAGGCACGATACCATCCTATGGCTCCCCGAGACACAGCGCTGGACATGGCATGGCTACGAGGGAGACACCCTTAGAGTCAACGTCTATAGTCGGAACGATTGGGTGAGCCTGTACCTTAACGACAGACTCGTAGGCAATGCCAAATCAAATAAGCATACCCATTGCACCACATTCTATGTCCCTTACGTGCCGGGCAAACTCGATGCGGTCACCAATGTTGACATGCGCCTTCTGTGGCAACCCAAGAAAGCCAAGTCGAAGTTCAAGTTTAGCGGACGCTACAACGACCATTTCCGAATGTATACGGAGGGCGCTCCCAAGCATCTTTACTTGACAGCCGACCGCACCGTGTCCTCATCGGCCAATGGCGAACTCATCTTTGTAAAGATTGAGGTGCTCGATGCTGACGGCAATATACTTCCCGATGCCGAGATTCCCCTTTCGCTCCATATCCGTGGCCCTGGCCTTGTCATGGCTGCAGGAAACGACCAAGGGTTGTCGCCATCGCTGCATACGCTACATACACACAATGGCAGTGCGATGGTCGTGATTCGTCCATTCAAGGCTATCGGTACCATTCGTCTCACCGTGCATCCCGAAGGCCTTGATGCAAAAGATATTGCGATTAAAATTGTAGGGGATTTTCCCCAACATGAAAGCTGAACGACTCGGAGAAGGAGTAGAGATAGCGCTCGGCCTATTCAGTTGCGTAAATCTTGCGCTTTCTTTTCATCTGCATTCTTACTGCTGCTCTACGCGGAACACGATGCGGAAGTTGCCGTCGGCAAAGCTGGTGCTGCTGATGCGGAAGTGGCCTATCTCGCTGGTGCGCTCTACGTGGGCACCGAGGCAGGGACACACGTCGTAGTCGCCCACATAGACGAGGCGCAGCGTGGGACTGGCATCGGCGGGGAGCTTGCTGAGGTCGATGCAGGCGGGCACCTCGGCACGGCTCACATAGCTGGAGGTGACGGGGAGGTCGGCAGCGATGATGCGGTTTACCTCGGCCTCGATGCGACGTATCTGCTCCTCGGTGGGGCAGGTGGGGAGGTCGTAGTTGCACTTGCTCTTCTTGCGTTCGATGTGGTTGACACGCGAGCGGCTGCATCCGAAGAGGCACACCATGGTCTGATTCAGGATGTGCTCGGCGGTGTGGGCAGGGGGAAATTCGGCCTTGTTATGGGCGTTGAGGATAGGGGTTGTCTCCATAGTGTTTACATTTTGTTTGCGAAGATAGTATAAAAGTTGGAATAATGTTTGCTTTTTCATCTATCAAGTAGTATTTTTGCGTCCTTAATAGCAAATATGCTCAACTTTCGCAAGTGCGAAAGCTGGTAGTGAATGGAGATGAGAAGATAAATGGAGATAAAGGCCAAATGTTTTTTAGGAGATGAGAAGTTAAATGGAGATAAATGGAGATAAAGGCCAAATGACTTGTACGCGGTGTACTAAACTATTGGCATTTAACTCCACAAGAGCGAAGCGCTATCTCCCTTTAACTA
>JAFZFZ010000025.1 GCA_017557005.1 Bacteroidaceae bacterium
CCCGAAGGAAAACGCGAGTGTAACGATGCGTTCTCTGTGAGATTCGTGAGATCTGCGTGAGACATAAATACATGATAATCTACAATATACATAAAGATCTTTTGAAGATTTAAGACCCCAATAAATGTGTACAAAGCTTAGTTAAGTTTAGGGGGACGAGCGTAGGGATATTATTGGAAGAAGTCGTACCACCTCCCCCTCTTCGAGGGAGAAACCTTCGGTGCTCTTTTGGGGAGATAAATCTCCCGTCATCGTAACCGACGCTATCATACCGCGTCGGCCTCCTAAATTAGGAGGAGAATTATAAGTGTGGACAATATCTATATTATTACCAAAAAAATATCCGTGAGCATTGATGCCCACGGATATTGGAAGTGATATATTGCTTGCTGATCAGATCAAGCTGTATAGCACATATAACCAGTGTGCCAAGATAGCAGCAGCAAGGCCACCGATGGTGTGGGCAAGTATAGCCTTTGAGGTGAGGCGACGATAGCCCAGCGTATCGAGCATGGCCGTGTGTGTGCTCAGGTATCCGCTCCAGCACATGCCGATGGCGGTAAATACGGCGATGGCATTGCCATTGACCCAACCTTCGGCGATGAAACCGGGTACAAGACCGAGCGCAGCGCCAACGGCTCCCAATGCGGTGATGGGGAAGGCGATGAGGTGTGGATCTTCGAAGCCAAAGAGCCAGCGGAAGATGAAGCCTATCTTCTCACCTACCCAGGGCAACAACTCTACGCCTTGATAGGCTGCACCGGTATACTCTCCATTAGCTGAGGGACCGAAGGTGAGTATCATGACCAATGTAGAGATGATGAGCACGCCGGGGATGATGGCGATACCAACATCTACACCCGTACGACCACCATCGAGCAGTGAGTCGAGGATGCGTTGGAACATCGGTTTGCGGTACTCATGGTGCTCGTTGCTCTCTTCCAGAATCTCTTCACATGCGCACTCTTCGAGGTAGTGGGGGTAGGCTTTCAGCACGGAACGCTGCATCAGACGGGTCGATACCATACAGCCAAAGAAGGCTCCGATGAGTCCGATGAATGGCTCTGCATAGAATCCTTGTCCTACCATGAATACGATCACCAGCAAGCCCATGCCGAAAGCGGTGCCGAAGTTGGTGAGCGAGATGAACTGGTACTTCTTGAAGTAGGAACTGAAGCGCTTGTCTTGAGCCAGCGAAATGATGGCGGGATTGTCAGACAAGAAGGTGAGTACAGCACCCAATGATGCTACGCCGGGCAGGTTGAAGAGCGGGCGCATGAGTGGGCGCAGCAGCTTCTCGAGCAGACTTACGACTCCGAACTCTACAAAAATCTTGCCCAAAGCGCCAGTAATGACGCAGATGGCCATCAGGTAGAATACGGTATTGAGCAATAGGTCGTGAGCTGTGTTCATCACCGTGTTGAGCATGTTGGGGGTGCCCATCTTGTGTCCTAAGTAGCCGAAGAGGCCAAATACAATGACGAGGCAGGTGATGCCGCTGGGGATTGCCCTAAAGAGGCGGCGAACGAAATGTCTTTTCATGATGTGTATAGATTATTTGCTGAGAATGTTCATCTTCCATGTCACACCGAGTGTGAGGAACGCATGATCGCCCCATACAGAGCCATAGGGATTGCCATTCTTACCCCATGCAAAGCTGTAAGCGCCGTGGAGGCGCACGTCTTTGCTCTCCTTGATGGGGAAGTACTCGACGCCCGCACCTACGCGTGAAAGCTCTGTGCCGGGGAGTACGCAGTAGTCTGCATAGTTGCCATCATTCATATCGAATGAGTACTTACCATAGACGTTGAGCTTGTCAGTAGCGCTCCATGAGAGGTCGGCCATGATAGAGAAATCGTCAAATCCGAAGTTTGCCATGTCGGCACGGTTCATCCAGTCGAGTTGCAACTTGAAGTCGCCCATGTTGAACTGATGGCCCAAGGCGATGAAGTTGACGAACTTGCCGGGTTGGTACTCCAACATGTTTACAGAGTGTAGGATGTCGAGCCAACCGTATGAGCCTGTCCACATCACGTTGTATGACAGCATGCTGGGATTGATGCTGCGGAACGCACTCTGCACTACCTGCAGCATCACGGCATCGTTACTTTCGGTGCCGAGACTGTACTTCGCGCTTACACCCCACTGGTAGCAAGCCATGTTGTACCAATACTCTGAACCGAAGTAGAAGTCGATCGGTGCACGGTCATACTCATAACCACCCACTGCCACTGTCTGCTTACCACCAGTAAAGGCCCATGCGCCGGTGGTGTAGGTGAGGTTGATGTGGTCTACTGCGTCAAAGTAGCTGGCATCGCTGTTGGGCTTGCCCATGCGCTGGCGATAAACGTAGCTCCATGACTCGCCGATGGTACCGTTGAGGCGCAAGTTGAGTTGCTTGCCGCGGAATCCATTAGCAGCATCTATGGAATAGCCATCAATATATTCATACTGGTAATCACCGCGTGCCTCCATGCGCAGGTTCACGTGGTTACTCTCTTGTGCTACGGCCTCAGTGCCGAGCAGGAAAAAAGAGAGCAGGCCCATGCAGGCCATCGCTCTCTTGATAAGGTTTTTGTTCATGGTGTAATTAATGTGTGTGTTAGACCAACTTTGCCAAAGCTTCCTTGATGCGTCGCATAGACTCTACGATGTTTTCGTCGCTGGTAGCATAGCTCATGCGGATGCACTCAGGTGCGCCGAACGAGTCGCCGCCTACGCAAGCTACGTGACCCTCTTCGAGGAGATACATAGCGAGGTCTGAAGCGGTCTCAATCACCTTGTCGCCAAACTTCTTGCCATAGTAAGCGCTGCACTTGGGGAAGAGGTAGAAGGCGCCTTGGGGCTCGTTTACCTCAAAGCCGGGGATCTCGCGGCCAAGCTTTACGATGAGGTCGCGACGACGCTCGAAGGCCTTGCGCATCTCTTCTACAGGCTCCTGTGTGCCGCGGTAAGCAGCCTCGGCAGCTTTTTGTGATACAGAGCAGGGACCGCTGGTGTACTGACCTTGCAACTTATTGCAAGCCTTTACCAACCATTCGGGACCAGCGATGAAACCGATGCGCCAGCCTGTCATGGCGTATGCCTTTGACACACCATTGATGATGACTACGCGGTCGTGTATGCCGGGGAACTGAGCGATGCTCTCATGACGGCCCACATAGTTGATGTGCTCGTAGATCTCGTCGGCAATGATATATACCTGGGGATGACGCTCGAGTACGGCAGCCAATGCGGCGAGCTCGTCGTGGCTGTATACCGAACCTGTAGGGTTCGAGGGTGAGCAGAGGATGATAGCCTTGGTCTTATCGGTGATGGCAGCCTCGAGTTGCTCGGGAGTGATCTTGAAGTCCTGCTCGATGCCTGCGGGCACAATCACGGGAGTACCGTTGGCCATGAGCACCATCTCGGGGTAGCTCACCCAGTAGGGAGCGGGTACAATCACCTCGTCGCCTTCGTTGACGAGTGCCATCACTACGTTGCATACCGACTGCTTAGCACCGTTGGCGCAAGAGATCTGGTTGATGGTATACTCAAGGTTGTTTTCGTTCTTCAACTTGTCTACGATGGCCTGACGCAAAGCGGGGTATCCAGGCACGGGTGAGTAGCGTGAGAAGTTGTCGTCGATAGCCTGTTTGGCAGCCTCCTTGATGTGGTCGGGGGTGTTGAAGTCGGGCTCACCCACGCTGAGGTTAATAACATCGACGCCTTGCGCCTTGAGTTCAGCACTGCGCTGTGACATCGCCAATGTAGCTGACGGTGACAGACGATTGATAAGGTTGCTTAATGCGTTCATAACTGTGATTTATGATTTATAATTTATGATTTATGATTTCTTTTAGAAGTTAAATGTACTTAAAGGGAGATATCGCTTCGCTCTTGGGGAGTTAAATGCCAACCTTTAGGTCGCCGCCCGTAGGGGCCAAAGGCAATAGTTTAGTACACCGCGTACAAATCATTTGACCTTTATCTCCATTTAACTCCATTTATCTCCTTATCTTCTGTTCTCAATTTTCAACTTTCATTTTTTCAAGTGCAAGGTATGTCCCATGCGGTCTACCTTGGTGCGCAGGTAGCGTTCGTTATGCTCGTTGGGGGCAATCTCGATGGACACGTTTTCGGTGATCTCAAGTCCGTAGGCTTCGAGTCCGATACGCTTCACGGGGTTGTTGGTGAGCAGACGCATCTTATGTACGCCCAATGAGCGGAGGATCTGTGCGCCTACGCCGTAGTCGCGCTCGTCGGCATCGAATCCGAGGTGCAGGTTGGCATCTACCGTGTCGAGGCCCTCCTCCTGCAGTTTGTATGCCTTGATCTTGTTCATCAAGCCTATGCCGCGGCCCTCTTGCATCATGTATACGATGACACCCTTTCCGGCTGCATCAATCTCCTCCATGGCTTTGTGAAGCTGATCGCCGCAGTCGCAACGGCACGAACCGAAGATGTCGCCTGTCATGCACGATGAGTGCATACGTACGAGGATCGCTTCGTCTTCGTTCCACTCGCCCTTGATGAGAGCCACGTGCTCGGCACCATTAGAGAGCTGGCGGAAGGGGATGAGGCGGAAGTGTCCGTGTGCAGTAGGCATGTCTACCTCTTCGCCGCGCTCAATCATCGACTCGGTCTCGAGGCGGTAGGCGATAAGGTCGTGTATGGTGATAATGGGGATGTTCATCTCGCGTGAGATCTCCATGAGCTGAGGCATGCGTGCCATGGTGCCATCCTCATTCATGATCTCGATGAGGGCAGCAGCGGGTTGCAAGCCAGCCAAGCGGGCGAGGTCGATAGCGGCCTCGGTGTGTCCTGCGCGGCGCAATACACCCTTGTCCTGCGCATACAGCGGGTTGATGTGTCCGGGACGGCCAAAGTCCTCGGCCTTGCGTGCAGGGTCTGCCAAGGCGCGGATGGTAGCTGCGCGGTCGGCAGCCGATACGCCTGTGGTGCATCCCTCGATGAGGTCTACGGTCACGGTGAAGGGCGTGCCCAGTATGCTGGTGTTGTTGTTTACTTGGGGAGCGAGGTTGAGCTCTTCGCAGCGCGAGAGGGTGATGGGTGCGCATAGCACGCCACGGCCATAGCGCAGCATGAAGTTTACAATCTCGGGGGTTATCTTCTCGGCAGCAACGATGAAGTCGCCTTCATTCTCGCGGTCCTCATCATCCACTACGATGACGATTCGTCCTTGGCGAAACTCCTCCACGGCATGTTCGATGGAGCTCAGTTGCCACTCTTTGTCATTTGAGTATTCTTTCATTGATGATATATTGTATTTCGTTGTTAGTTTTTATTATCTGTTGCAAATCTGTCTGTAGTCGTTGGCGGAAGAAGCAGGCACGTGCATACAGAAGTATGCCAACAGGAAGGAAGAGGCCTGCAGCTATGTTCATCCACTTGCGTGGGAAGGGAGTGACATGGCCGGTTGTCGATATCACGGGTAGCATGTTTAGCAGGTGAATGATGTCCTGACGTCGACTGTTTGAAAGCTGTGTCACGATGTCGTTGTATCGAGCGTTGATGACGAGCAGTGCACGGCTATGGTTGCTGCCGGTGAAGAGGCTTATGTAGTTGGGCCACTTGCCAGACAGGGTTGTTTGGAGGTATGTGGTGCATGCAGCCGAGAGTTTGGTCAGTTGCTTGCTCAATGCTACATAATCGGGGTCGTCAATGATGACCTCCTTGATGGTGAGGTTGCGCTTGGTGCGCAAGGCAAACAGCCAATGGAATGCGTTCTTGTACAGGTCGGCATTGAATACACCTGAGTCCTTGTTGGCATGGTAGGTGAGCAGTACACCCAAGGGGGCCAATACGGCGGTGCTCATGGAGCATCCCCACCATACGGGGATCTCGCCAGCCTTGGCCAGCTTGGTGCCCGACGACTCCAGAATGTAGTATACGATGAAGGTGAATACCGATACTACCACTGGCATGCCCAAGCCACCTTTGCGGATGATAGCACCTAAGGGAGCGCCAATGAGGAAGAATACCAGGCATGAGAGTGCCATGGTGATTTTGGCAAACCACTCCACTTGGTGGCGGCGTATATTCTTGTCGGCATTGAATACGGTCTTGCTCTTCAAGGCGGTCTCGTTCTTCATGTTACTGATGCGAGACTCCTCCCTCTTGAGCCACTCGGCACGCTGCTCGCGGGTCGATGAATAGAATAGGCTATCCACATTGATGCGTGTCACGTGTTCGTTCTCGATGTGCTGTTGTAGCTTGGTGGAGTCGGACTTCGAGAGACGGTGCGAACCATATGAGTTGCTCTTTAGCTGGGCGAAGTAGGCGCGTCCGATGCTGTCCTGTTGTGCCGATAGTGAGTCGATGTCATGACTTAGCTGCACCATATTCTTGTTCATGGCGTTGCTGCTGAGGAAGCTGCCGTCCATCATGTCAAAGTCGTTGCTAAACTCAATGAGCATGGATTTTTCGCCAAACTGCTCGCGACGGTAGGGGATGTTCTTTGAATTAATCTGTCCGTCCTTGAGGTTCTCAAACTGTTCGCCATGGTAGAGTATCATCTTCAGGTGCTGCTTGTCGCCTGTGGTCTCCAGGCGTCCGCTATCGGCCTTTAGGATGGTCGCATTCTCAAATCCGTTGGTCATGTTGTAGATGACCACGCCGTAGAGCATGCCCGTGTTGCTGTCCTTCTCCTTCACGTAGAGGTTGTAGTTTTCAATGCCGTCGTAGAAGGCTCCTTCGGGGATCTCCAGTTCGGGCGACTTCTGCTTCATCGATATGAGCAGTCGCTGCAGTTGCAGGTTGGCATGCGGTACGGTGATGTTTTGGAAGTAAAACGATACGATGCCAAGAATGATGCTGGTGATGATGAGCGGGCGCATTACTCTGATGAGTGGGATGCCTGCCGATTTCATGGCTGTGAGCTCCACGCGTTCGCCAAAGTTGCCGAAGGTGATGAGAGCGGCCAATAGTACGGCCAGCGGCAGCGATTTGGGTACCAGTGTAAGGGTGGTGTAGTAGAAGAATTTCATTAGCGCATCCATCGGGATACCTTTGCCTACGAGTTCATCCACATATAGCCACAAGAACTGCATGATGAAGATGAACAGGCAGATGAAGAAGGTCCCAACAAACATGAAACCGAAGCTCTTCAATACAAATATGTCGAGTTTCTTGATGCGCACAATAGCGTTTCCTCTTATTTCACGCGCAAAATTAGTGCAAGCCGAGCGAAAAAGCAAGTTTCAACGAGTGAACGTAATGGAAAAGTATTACTTTTCTATTACAGAACGAGGAAGAACCTTCGATTTTGCCGAGGCGCAGCCTAATTTAAGCTCGCTAAAGATACGAATAAGCGAGCGAAATACAAAGTTTTACTTTGATATTTCACCGCGAGCGAAAGTTCCTTGGAGATTTATCTCAAAGATACGAAGAACTCGCGAGAAAAAGGCAGGAAATTGGGAAATAATGCAAACCGTTGGTAGATTGTTTAATACGCAACGGGCTTCTGCGGTTGTAATGCGGTCCTGAAAGACCGTATATAGATGAGTTAAGATATAGATTTGC
>JAFZFZ010000026.1 GCA_017557005.1 Bacteroidaceae bacterium
ACAGCGATCCGATGACCGACTACTTCTGTACCAACTTCTACCTTACATTAGGTGTAGGCACCTATAAGAAGCCATACAAGGTAGAACTGCCAAAATTGGATTGTAAGGGCAAGAAACCCGATGTGTTCAAGCACATCGAGGAGCTGCTGCTCGAACTGCAGAAGGAGGTCACCATCCTCATCGTCACCCACAACATGGGTCAGGCCAAGCGCATCTCATCGAAGTCGATGTTCATGTACCTCGGCGAACTGGTCGAGTATGGCGACACCGAAACGATGTTTACCAACCCCACCGACGAGCGCACCCGCGCCTACCTCACCGGTAAGATGGGATGATGCCCCTTATCATTTAATCCCAATATAGAGTTAGGAGTTAGGGGTTAAAGGGTTATAGGTTATAGGAAAACGAGATTCTTACATGCCGCGCTCTTTACAGATGGCCTCGTAGGCATGCTGCACCTCCTTGAACTTCTCTTCTACAGCTTGCTGAATATCTGGGCCCAGTGTAGCTACCTTGTCGGGATGGTACTTGATGGCCATCTTGCGATAGGCCTTCTTTACCTCATCGTTGGTGGCATCAGGGGTAATTTCAAGAATCTTGTAGTTGCTGTCGTTGCTGGGGCGAAACTGGGCGAAGACTGCGTCTGCTTCACTCTTTGACAGTCCTATGTAGGTTGCGATGGTCTCAAGGACATCTATCTCCCTTTGATGGAGACCATCACATGCACCCAGACCTACCAGATAGTGGAATAGTTGCAGTCGTTGTGAGTAGTCCATGCATGAGCGCACCTGACCGCACACCTCGTATAGATTGAACTCCTTGTTCAGAAGTTCTTGCATTATCTTTTCGGCCTCGTCGCCAGCCTGTGGGCCGAAGTTCCTTGCAAAGAAGCCTCGAAGTGTCGAGAGTTCCTGCGATGTGGTCTTACCGTCGGCCTTGATGACTGATGCCGACAGCACTAAGAGGCTCATGAGGAAACTGTTCCGCTGACCCTGGTTCCAGGCCTGCTGTCCTCCCTGTATGGTTGCAGCCTCAGAAAGTTTCTCCAGTTTTGATGCAAAATAAAAGCCCAAGATACCCCCGATAGGGCCAAACAATGCCCATCCGAGGGCCCCTGTTATCCATTTTTCGAATCCCATCTTTTAGTTCTTTGTTTCAGAGATAAGTAATGTGGAGCAGCAATTGATTACACGAAAACATTCTGCTCCTCTGAAACTATTAACGAAGATGTACTCATCTTATTGCTTGGCTCAGGACTTTCGGGCTTGCTACTTATAGCATACACAAGCATCCCCAGCCAAAGTGCCAACAAGGCTATCCACAGCGCCTTCTGCCATTTCTTGAGCGACAGCCACCCGTATTTCACTTGTGCACAGAAGACACACCATTTGGCATACAGCCTCTCCATACGCATCTTCATTCCGCGTGCCCCATTGGCACGGGAAGCGCGGCTTCGCTTGATGTTCTTTACGCGAACGCTTGTGCTCTCAGCAACCTTCTTGCCCGAGATGATAGCCTTCAAGGTGATGGTCGTCTTTCTTTTTGAACGCGACATCATGATGCGCATGCTGCCGCTGTCAGCAACTGGGGTAGTATTGCATTTATAGCCCGAATCCACAACCATAAGCAATGAGTCGGGGCAGGCATCGCAGTTCCACTTGACCTCTATGAATTCTCCTTCCGATGCAGACTTTTTATTAGTGATGAGTGATAGTTTCTTTTTCATTGATTAA
The DNA here is from genome assembly GCA_017557005.1 of Bacteroidaceae bacterium. Lineage (GTDB taxonomy): Bacteria > Bacteroidota > Bacteroidia > Bacteroidales > Bacteroidaceae > UBA1189. The sequence goes on from JAFZFZ010000026.1 coordinate 1,734, forward strand.
AAATGTTTCATATTATATACTCTATTGCGCAACCATAGACCATACTCTTCGATGGAATGTGTGGCGAGGTATCGCTCCTGCTCCTCCACGCTGATGAATTCTCCTATGCCGAGGCGTACGGGGCAGTATGCCTTGTTGAGCACTTCGGCGGGCAGGCGCAGGATACGCATGTTTCGGTTGATGAGTCCGAGCGAGTAGAACAGCCGTGAGTTGCCATCGAAGAAGCGTACAGGCAGTATGGGCACCTTTGCCTTGGCTACGAATCGGATGATGGGCTCTTGCCACTTGCGGTCGCGCACGCAACGGTCGCGCAGGCTGAGGTCGCTCACAGCCCCCGCAGGGAACAGTCCCAATACTCCGCCCGAGCGCAGATGTGTGAGCGCACGCCGCACGCCCATGATGCTCTCGGTAGTTGCCGCCGTGCGTTCCACACCGATGGGTGTTACCGTGATGAACGAGGGGGACAGTGCCTTGACGCGGGCCAGAAACTGATTGACCATAATCTTATAGTCGGGGCAGATATGTCCAAAGTAGTCGGCAAGGATAACACCGTCGATACTGCCGTAGGGATGGTTGCTGATGGTGATGAAGGGTGATTGTCTCGACTCATGCAATTGGAGGAGCACCTTTGGCGTTTGGGGTATCACATCGTAAACTATGCCCAAGTCGTCAAGCACACTACGGGCAAAGTCGGGGCCGCTGAGGTGGGCATGGCGGTCGTAGAGTGCATTGACCTTGTCGACTTCCAACACGCGCATGGCCCCACGGGCAAGCGCGTTGCCCATGGAGCCACGGAAGAGTGGCGTCATCTGTTCCAGTTCGTCGAGAGTAAGTACAGGCATTTCTTTCCTTTTTGTCAACAGACAACGGTCAACAGTCTACAGACCATAGTAAACCATCCGAATGGCTAATTGTCAGTTACCCGTTGTCTGCCGACTGTTGTCCGTTGACTATTTATACGGTTTCACTGGGTCAATCTCTGCATACTCTTCGGCGTCGTTCCATAGGTTGTTAAGGTAGAGGATGATGAGCACCACGAGGATGATCAGTCCGATGATGTCAAAGGCACCGAGCGTGAAGGGCGTACCAAACACATGAAAACATACAGCCCATTCGCGCAGCGGTGCTATGGTGGCAAACAGCGTGTTCACCACCACCATGATGATTCGAAACTCCGTAGGTCCCATACTGGCATAGGTCAGTTTGAACTCGTTCTTTAGGTGTGCATTGATATAAACTGATATGGAGAGCATCAGGTATACGGCGAGTACCGCCATGGCTATGTAGAGGTTGAGCATACCGCTCAGCCCAGCGCCGATACACATGATAGCCATGGTGATGCCATCGATATTATGGTCGAGGAAGAATCCGTAGATGGGTCGCTGCATATTCCTCACGCGAGCCAGCGTGCCGTCGAGCGAGTCGCCATACCAGTTGATGACGAAGCCCAGCGATGCCAGCCACAGCCACCCGATATGATGGTTCGAGAGGATGTAGCCCAAGGCCACGATGATGGCACCTGCCACGCCTATAGCGGTAAGTCCATCTGATGTCACCCACCGTGGCTGTCGCTGTGCGAGCCACACGAGCACCTTCTTCTCGGCAGCGTTAAGCACCGATGTTTGGATGCGTCTTGATTGTTCCTGTTTCATCTTGTCTATAGTTTTATAATGCGTTCGTTCGTGTGCCGTGGTGCCGATGACAGGACTCACACCTGTATCTTCCATTCCATTTAACGCGTTTGGGGAATGAGCATTCTGTATTGAACTACATCGGCTATTGGAAAAGAGAGTTACGCTGCAAAGGTAGAGAGTTACCACCGAAAAGGGATTACAATTTTTGGCACAGGAATGTTTAAAATTTGCATTTAATGTTTTTTACGAAGCATATAGAAATGTTCACAAAAGGAAATGAAGAGTCAAAAGTTATTCCATAAGATGACCCAGAAGAATCTTTACGGCCATGACTATAAGCACGATACCACCGATAACTTCTGTGCCCTTCCTGTATCTTTCACCGAACTGGTGTCCTATCTTGATACCCATGGCCGAGAACAACGCCGTGATAATACCAATACAGGAAACTGCCGTCCAAATATTAACATTCAGGAAAGCGAGCGATACGCCCACGGCAAGAGCGTCGATGCTTGTTGCCACTGCCATCACGAACATTGTCCTGGCAGAGAAATCATTCGTGGATTTGTTCTTCTCCTCCTTATCGAAAGCCTCCTTTATCATCAGACCGCCAAGTATGGCGAGCAGAACGAAAGCAATCCAATGGTCACAACGCTCAACGATGGGTGCAAACCAAGTGCCGACAAAGAAACCTACAAGTGTCATCAACGCTTGAAAACCTCCAAACCATAGGGCAACGCTTAGATAGTGTCGAGTTTTAACTCGCTTGACCGAAAGTCCTTTTGCAATGGATACGGCAAAGGCATCCATAGCATCGCCTATTGCCAAGAATATAATATCAAATATTCCCATTACTTTGCGTCTCTGACGGTTAATAATTTTGAGAGTTCACTGAGTATTAGTGCACCAAAGGACAAGCCTACGGTTATCCACCACTGCCCAGCAGTTAGGGTTGTCAATCCGAATAGTGACTGCATTGCAGGTAGAAGCATCACTAAAAGTGTCAGCACAACAACCAGGAGGATAGTTGCCCACAACCAGCGATTGCTGAAGAAGTGGTCGGTGAAGAGTTTGTTCCCCGATCGGATAGAGAATATCATCGTAAATTGCGAGAAAATCATCACCGCAAAGGTCATTGTACGCGCCACATCCAATGAGCTCTGGTGTCCGATGAGATAGGCTACTAAGTTGAGCCCACCGATAATCAGAGCCTGAATTGTGATTCTTGTCGTAAAAGAGCGAGTGAATATCCCTTGGTTGGGGTCTATAGGATTGCGCGACATTATATCCTTGGATGCGTGGTCTACACTAAGGGCTAATGACGGCAAGCTATCACCTACAAGATTGATGAAGAGCAACTGAATAGGCAACAGGGGCATATCGAGGTTGCAAAGTACAGCAACAAGCAGTAGCACAATCTCACCCAGATTTGTCGAAATCATAAACTGAATCGATTTTATCAGGTTATCGTAGATGCGACGCCCCTCACGCACTGATTGTACGATGGTTGCGAAATTATCGTCTGCCAGCACCACATCGGCTGCCTCTTTTGACACATCGGTACCTGTGATACCCATTGCTACGCCAATATTGGCAAGTTTCAATGCTGGAGCATCATTCACACCATCGCCTGTCATCGCCACCACATTACCTAGGCTCTGGTACGCCCTAACAATTCGTACTTTATGCTCTGGTGCTACTCGGGCAAATACTGATACACCACTAGCAATGTCTTGCAACTCCTCATCGCTCATCTGCTCTACCTCGCTACCCGTAAGCACCTTATCCGTAGAGGTCATGATCCCGAGGCTTTGAGCAATAGCCGAAGCTGTAATCTTGTGGTCGCCCGTAATCATTACAGGCTTGATGCCGGCCTTTTTGCACTGTTCAACGGCAACTTTTGCCTCTTCGCGCGGCGGATCAATCATACCGACCATACCAACAAATATCAAGTTCTGTTCTGCGCTGGCGGTAAGTTCAGCCAACTGCTCCTCGCTCAATTCTCCTTCAATGACGATTTCTGAATATGCCATGCAAAGCACTCGCAGAGCCTTCTGTGCCATTATGTTGTTTTCATCAGCGAGCCTCTCATAATCTGCTTTTGCAATTAAGCGCACATTCCCGTCTTCTCCTACGATGCGGTTGCAGCGTGCAAGCAACTCATCGAAACCTCCCTTGGTTGCAACAAGGATAGTACGCTCATCCTTGCGATGTAATGTTGTCATCAGCTTACGCTCAGAGTCAAACGGGATCTCTGACACGCGGGGATAACTCACGTTCAGTTCCCTCTGACTATTACCATTATTCTCTGCATAGGCTACCAACGCAGTCTCAGTTGGGTCACCAATCAACTCACCATCACCACTTTGAGTTGTGTCGTTACAGAGTATTCCAATGATAGTTAACATATCGGAGGTGGCAGGATAGGTCTCCACCACGGTCATCTTGTTCTGTGTGAGAGTGCCTGTCTTGTCAGAGCATATAACGGTTGTGCTTCCGAGAGTCTCGACCGATGGTAGGTTGCGAACAATAGCATTTTGCTTTGCAAGCCGTTGCACACCCAATGCCAAGACTACGGTTGATACCGCCGGCAGCCCCTCGGGAATAGCGGCTACTGCAAGGCTCACAGCAGTCATGAACATCTCTATCAGCCCACGACCATAGCATAATCCTATTACAAAGATGATGGCACATACAATAAGACTTATAATGGCTAACACACTCCCCAACTTATCAAGGCGAATCTGCATTGGTGTACGCATGTCGGGAACAGACTGAATCATTGCTGCAATCTTGCCTACCTCGGTCCGCTCACCCGTGGCAACTACAACGCCTAAGCCACGACCGTATGTTACGCTACAGGAACTGAACGCCATATTTCTTCTGTCGCCAATACCTACAGGGTCTGATATGGTGTCTGTATTCTTATCTACGGGCAATGACTCGCCCGTAAGTGCAGCCTCCTGAATTTTTAGATTTACGCTCTCGACAAGTCGTAGGTCGGCAGGTACACTGTCACCTGTTTCTATCTCTACAATATCTCCAACAACGAGTTCACGCGACTCTATAACTTCATGTTTACCATTACGAATTACCTTGCAATGTGGAGCAGATAACTTCTCAAGGGCATCAAGCGCATTCTCCGCCTTTGCCTCTTGGAATACACCGATGATAGCATTGACAATAAGTATCGAGAGGATGATGATTGCATCGGTTATGCCCTCACCATTCATATACCCCGTAATACCCGAAATCACAGCCGCGACAAGCAGTACTATAATCATGAAACTCTTGAACTGCGAGGTGAATTTCTTCCACAACGAGGTGTGTCTCTTCTTTGCAAACTCGTTGTAACCATCTCTGTTTAGACGCTCGGTTACATCATCTAGGGACAAACCCTTTTCAATGTTGGTTCTCAGTTGTCGAACAACATGCTTGACTGGTAGTTGATAAAAATCCATTTGTGGTATTATTTTTTATTTTCAGCAGCAAAGGTAGAGCCTTATCAAAGGAAATTTATTACATTTGTGGCTGAATATATTTATCAAAATTCGCTTTTTAAGAGAATGGATAAGAAAATCATTGAAGTAGACATTGCCGAAAGGATCAGTGAGCGAGGGGGCGAAGGCTTCTTGATAGATTTGGGCGATACGCTTTCTATAAACAAGAACAAGCGACTGCTCATCCGTAACGGAATAGCCTTTATCCTGTGCAAGAGTGGCGACAGTTCCATCATGGTTGACGAGAAAGAGTACAGCCTATATCAGAACAATGTCATTGTATTGCCTGAGAATCATATCATCGACATCAACCCTACATTGCTTGAGCAGCGCTGTATCATTGCCACCACCACAGACTATATCCTGAACATGCCATCCCCCATCGATACCAACATATTCAACTATTCCCGATACCTATCAGTCATCAAGGTCTCTGATGAGAAGTTTGAAGACTTAATGAGTTACTATCGGTTCATCAATAAAGAGAATAAGGAGAATGATAAATACAAATCAGAAATCATACATTCCATATTCTATGCCCTGATACTTGAAATCATAGGAGAGTATGAAAAGATATTCAGCACAGAGGACTGCGAGATCAAAGCCGACAACCTGTCAGACCGCTTCTTCAAGTTGCTTACTATTCACTACAAGCAATATCGCTCGGTACAGTTCTATGCCGAAAAGCTCAACCTCACTCCCAAATACCTGTCTACAGCGATAAAACGCATCACCGGCCGCCCCATATTGGAATGGATACACGAAGCGGTGCTCATCGATGCCAAGATGCTGCTGCGCACCACTGACCTTACAGTACAACAGATTTCCGAGCAACTCAATTTCTCCAGCTCCTCGGCATTCGTCCAGTTCTTCAAAAAACATACAGGCACCACTCCATTGTCACATTCTGAACATCGATTTCCCTCTTCCATCACCACACGGGGATGACCCCCACTTAGTTCCGATCAGCCTCACGCATCGGTGAGTGATGAGCCGCTTCTTCAAGCGCGAGACGGGATACACCCCCACCCAATACCGTAAGGCGAAGCGGTGATTAGGTTATGGGTTATTGGTTATGGGGAAATAAAAGAGAGGGTTGCACGCAAGGCGCTACCCTCTCTTTGCTCATTGTTCAGGGGTCACGGCTCACCGCTCACAGCTCATTGCTCAAAGCTCACACCTCAATCACCTGACACCTGAGGTCTGAGGGCACATACGAGATATGAATCCAACGTCCATCGCCCTCCCATATCAACTGGGTGAAGCGTATCTTCCCCTCCTGCTGCATCTGCCGTATGAGGTTGAATAGTCTACGGTGATCGGCCTTATTGCCCGCGATGAGGTCGGCAGCACAGCCGAGCATGTGGTGACTGTTCTTCACACCCCCGATGAGCGTGTTGAGTTCCTTGCAGCGGTAGCCTGAGGACACCACGATGGGCTCTCCCCACGCTTCGCGTATAGGGTCGAGGAGTTGGTCTACTAACACATGTAGCAGATGGTATGCACACTTGTTCGGGCGGTTGTCAATGCCCTCACGCAGCGCTGT
>JAFZFZ010000027.1 GCA_017557005.1 Bacteroidaceae bacterium
ATACATGCCACTCGCCGCAGTTGGGGCAGATGGCCAATGTAGGAGCTACTGCCTTGTCGTGAGTTCTTCTCTTGGCAGTTCTGGTCTTCGATTGTCTTCTTTTAGGATGTGCCATTTCTTTTAGTTTTAATTATTAATTATTTTCTTTAAACCTTCCCAACGCGGATCTATAGGAGCATCCGCTTCGTCTGACTCGTCGCCGAACGTGATTGCATCGCTATCGTCGAACTCATCTTCGTCGGCCGAACGCAACAAATGCTTGCTCAGCTTGCCAGACATCTCTTTGTTGCACTTACCGGGAGCATGCACATGCTTCATCGGTATGGCGAGGGCGATAAACTCGTATATGTACCAAGCCACGTTGATGACACCCTCCATCTCGGGGATAATCACCACGTCGCCCTGCTCACCGTAGTCGGCGCCCAGCTTCACCTGCAACTGGCCTTTGGTGTGGATGTCGAGGTCCATCTCGTCGAGGCAACGGTCACAGCTGACCTTTACCACGCCGTCGAGCACGAAACTCAGTTCGTACACGTCGACACTGCGATGCACATCAAGCGCTACCTGCACTTTACCCTTCTGCACCTCGGGGCCATCGATATGGGCAAAGAACTCGTTATCGACACTCAAGTCGTAAGAGGCGTTCACCTCTTTCATACCTCGCAGGTCTATCTTATAACTGTCAAATTTACCCATTTTCGTTACTTTTTAATGGTCGCACACGAATAGATGTGGCCAATCGGGCGACAAAGATACAACATTTTATTCATTTCGCATCACGAATTAGTGTAAAACTTTGCTTTTTTATCACGTTTTTACCGCAAACGCGGGTTAAGCAGCGTTAAAAAAGCTTACTTTTCACACCATACAATGCAATGACGGGGTATTTTGTTCGCTCACAGGGCAAAAAAACATCGCTCGCCCTACCCTATCACTTGCGCAATTCGATGCGGAAGGTGGTGCCCTTACCCAGTTCGGAATGCTTCACGTAGATGCGGCCCTTGTGGTAGCTCTCGATGATGCGCTTGGCCAGCGAGAGACCCAAACCCCAGCCTCGCTTCTTGGTGGTGAAGCCAGGAGAGAACACGCTGTTGAAGTGGCTCTTCTGGATGCCCTTGCCGGTATCGACCACGTCGATGTAGACGCGCTCGTCGGTCTGCGCCACGTGCAAGGTGATGCTGCCCTCGCCATCCATGGCGTCGATGGCGTTCTTGCAGAGGTTCTCGATGACCCACTCGAAGAGCGGACTGCACATGCGTATCATGATGGAGCGCTCGGGCACGACGCAGCGGATGGCCACGCGCTCAGATGAGCGGCGACTGATGTAGTCGACCACGCGGGTGAGGGCCTCATTGAGGTTTTCAGGGGTGGTCTCGGGCAGAGAGCCTATCTTTGAGAAGCGCTCGGCAATGATCTCGAGACGCTTCACGTCTTTGTTCATCTCGGGGATGAGTTCATCGTCGGGGTAGGTAGAGCGCAGGATCTCGACCCATGCCATGAGCGACGAGATGGGGGTACCCAACTGATGGGCGGTCTCCTTGGAGAGGCCTACCCACACGCGGTTCTGCTCGGAGCGTTTCATGCTGAGCAGGGCAAAGAGGGCTACCAGGAGAAACACGATGAAGACGCCAAACTGCACATAGGGATAGGCACCCAAGCGCTTGAGCATGAGCGAGTCGTCGTAGCACACCTCGTAGTAGCGACCGGGCTCGTTCATATCCATGCGGATGATGTTGCCTGCATCGCGCATGGCTGCCGCCTGGTGCATGAGATAGCCCAGCGTGTCGGTGCCATGGATGCGCACGTTGCTGTAGCTCTCGATGCCGCCTCTATCGTCGAGCACGATGACGGGGATGGTGTTGTTGCCACGGATGACGGTGAGTACAAGCGTGAGGTCGGTGCTTTCATCGGCGTTGTTGAAGGCGCGCATGGCCTCGGTCCATATCTCCATGCGGGTGGCCTCCTCACGCTCGAGGTCGCGCACCAGGAAGTTGGAGAAGATGAGCGATGCCACGCCCAGCAGCATGGCTATCACGATGAGCGCTATCTTGATAGCGCGTGTACGATTGATCCATTCCATAGTATATATTCAGCAGTCGGGCGGGCCGACCATTTCCTATATTAACGCAGGAAGGGGCAAATTAGTATGCCGCGCGGGAAAGAATGCATCAGAAGTCGAGCGACAACTGTCCGTCGCCCAAGAGGTTGTAGCTCATGCGGTGGTAGGGGCTGAGGCCATGTTCCTTGATGCCGGCACGGTGCTTGGCCGTGGGGTAGCCTTTGTTGTGATTCCAATCGTAGTGGGAAAATTCCTCGTGCAAGCGGTTCATGTAGTCGTCGCGATAGGTCTTGGCAAGGATAGAGGCAGCGGCAATGTTCATCAGTTTGCCGTCGCCCTTGACCACGGTCTCGTGCGGGGTGTCGCCGTAGGGTTTGAACTTGTTGCCATCGACCACCACGTACTGGGGGCGTATCTGCAGTCCGTCGAGGGCGCGGTGCATGGCGAGGATAGAGGCGTTGAGGATGTTGATCTCGTCGATCTCCTTGGCGGTGACGATGCCGAGCGACCAGGCGAGAGCATCGCGTTCGATATCTTCGCGCAGGGCATAGCGCTGCTTCTCGGTCAGCTGTTTCGAGTCGTTGAGCAGGGGGTGCGAATAGTCGGGCGGCAGTATCACTGCTGCGGCATACACATCGCCAGCCAGGCAGCCACGACCAGCCTCATCACAGCCCGCTTCGATAAACTCGGGATGGAGGCAAGGTTTCAACGGAGCATTCATCATTCAAAACTCAGAATTATCAGAACATTTTACGCACTCTGTCCACGGCTGCCACGAGGGCGTCGACCTCGGCCATCGTATTGTAGAGAGCAAAGGAGGCACGTACGGTGCCGGGAATGCCCATGCGCTGCATCAGGGGCTGGGCGCAGTGGTGACCGGTGCGCACGGCAATGCCGAGACGATCGAGCAAGGTGCCCAGGTCAGAGGGGTGTATATCGGCCACGTTGAAGGAGATGACGGCGCCACGCTCCTCGGCCTCGCCAATGATGCGCATGCCAGGAATCTCGCGCAAGCGCTGTAGGGCATAGTCGGTGAGAGCCTTCTCATGAGCGGCAATATGCTCAATGCCGAGTGCAGACACATAGTCGAGGGCACGGGCAAAGGCAGTGGTACCGATATAGTCGGGGGTACCGGCCTCAAACTTATAGGGGAGTTCGTTGAAGGTGGTGCGCTCGAAGGATACAGTCTGTATCATCTCGCCACCGCCCTGATAGGGAGGCATACGATCGAGCCACTGCTCCTTGCCATAGAGCACGCCAATGCCTGTGGGGCCATAGATCTTGTGTGCGCTGAAGGCATAGAAGTCGGCATCGAGTGCCTGCACATCGACCTTGATATGGGGCACGCCCTGTGCGCCATCTACGGCAAAGGGTACATCGTGCTCGTGGGCGATGCGTATCATCTCACCGATGGGGTTGACCGTACCCAACACGTTGGACACGTGAGTGACCGACACCAGGCGGGTGCGTTCATTGAAGAGCTTCACATATTCATCCATGCAGATTTCGCCCTTGTCGGTGATGGGTATCACACGCAAGCGGATGCCCTTGCGCTGCTCGAGCAGTTGCCAAGGCACGATGTTGCTATGGTGCTCCATGGTGGACACGATGACCTCGTCGCCCTCGTGCAGGAAGGCCTCGCCAAACGACGATGCCAGCAGATTGAGAGCCTCGGTGGTGCCACGCGTGAAGATAATCTCACTGGCAGAGGCGGCATTGATAAACGAACGCACGCGCTCGCGCGAGGCCTCGTGCAGTTTGGTGGCCTCCTGTGAGAGGAAGTGCACACCGCGGTGCACATTGGCATTCACCGAATAGTACTCCTCCGTGATGGCATCTACTACCGTGCGGGGCTTCTGCGTGGTGGCTCCATTGTCGAGATACACCAAGGGCTTGCCATATACCTGGCGGCCCAGGATGGGGAAGTCGGCACGGATGGCGTCAATATCGTATATCATCGTATCGCTCTCCTACTTTTATTTACATACTGTACAATCGCCACACTTACCCAGCTCGCCACGGAAGCGCTTCTCCACGAGGTGGTGCAGACGGTCGCGCAGGGCCTCGAGGCCTACGCCATCAATCACTTCGCCCACGAAGGCACGCATCAAGAGCTGGCGCGCCTCGACGAAGCTGATGCCGCGCTGCTGCATATAGAAGAGGGCATCTTCATTGAGCTGACCTACGGTAGCGCCGTGGCTACACTTCACATCGTCGGCATAGATCTCGAGCTGGGGCTGGGTATACATACGAGCCTGGCGTGTGAGGCAGAGGTTGCGATTGGTCTGCTGCGAGTCGGTGTGCTGAGCACCTTCGCGCACAAGTACCTTGCCAGCAAAGGCGCCAGTAGCCTCATCATCGAGCACATACTTGTAGAGCTCGTGGCTGGTGCAGTCGCTCACGGCATGGTCGATGAAGGTATGATTGTCTACATGTTGCTGCTTATCGGCAATGGCCATGCCGCAGAGGTCGATATGGGCACCGCGGCCTGCGAGAGTCACGCGTGTAGTGTTGCGGGTGGTGCCGCCCACGAGGGTGATATCATTGATATGCACACGGCTATCTGCCTCTTGCTGCACATAGAGATTGCTGAGGCGGGTGGTGCGGGGAGTAGACTCCTCAAGCTCGTAAAACTCGAATGAGGCGCCACGACCCACGAAGACCTCGATAACCTGTGTGGCAAGGAAGTCGACCTCGTCGGTGGTGTGGTCGCATGCAAGGATGCGGGCCTGCGCATTGTCCTCCACGATGATGAGCACACGGCGATTGGCCATAAAATTGACATCGGCACGCAGTATGTTGACCAACTGAATGGGCTTCTCCACCACTACGCCTTTGGGAACATAGACGAAGAGGCCATCTTGTGCCAGCAGGGTGTTGAGGGCGGTGACAGCATCCTCTTCGGTGCGAGCAAGCTGACCATAATGCTTGGCCACGAGCTCGGGGTGTTGGGCCGAGAGCTCCTTGAGGCTGCCGAGGATGACTCCGTCGGGCAAGGTAGCCTTAGGCAGGGCACGATTGTAGAAGGTGTCGTTCACCATGAAGTAGAGCGAGGTGCTCATATTGGGCACGTCGCACTTGAACACGTCGTAGGGATTGACGGGGATGTCGAGGCGACTGATATTGAGTCCGCAGTCGGGTGCAAAGAGCGCCTCCACATCGGTATACTTGTAGTCCTCTACCCTCTTCGTGGGGAAGCCCGACTGCTCCAAGTGGCTGTAGGCCTCATCGCGCAACGCATTCATCACATCGCAGCTATGGCGTGCGATGAGCTCGCGGCACTCGCGGTAGAGGGTGAGGTATTGGGCTGCAGCCCCACGGCCCCCCTCATTCCCCCCAAGGGGGGATGACACGACCTGGTTGTTATCTATTTTTGAATTGCTCATATATATAATACCTTGCTTTGTCACCTCCCCCTTGGGGGAGGCGGGAGGGGGCTACTCCCCTACCTCCTTCTTAATCCAGTCGAAGCCACGCTTCTCAATCTCGAGCGCCAGTTCGGGACCTGCGGTCTTCACGATGCGTCCCTTGTAGAGCACGTGCACCACATCAGGCTTGAGGTAGTCGAGCAGGCGCTGGTAGTGGGTGATGACGATGGTCGATGTCTCGGGAGTCTTCAACTTGTTTACACCCTCAGCCACGATGCGCAAGGCATCGATGTCGAGGCCCGAGTCGGTCTCGTCGAGGATGCTGAGGCGGGGCTCGAGCATAGCCATCTGGAATATCTCGTTGCGTTTCTTCTCACCACCACTGAAACCCTCGTTTACCGAACGGTTGGCCAGTTTGCTGTCGAGCTCTACGAAGGCGCGCTTCTCGCGCATCAGCTTGAGAAACTCATTGGCGGCCAAGGGAGGGAGATTGCGATACTTGCGTTGCTCGTTGATGGCGGCACGCATGAAGTTTACCATGCTCACACCAGGGATCTCTACAGGATACTGGAACGAAAGAAACATTCCCTCGTGGCTACGATCCTCGGGAGCCAGTTCAAGGAGGTTCTTTCCATTGAATGTCACCTCACCCTCTGTAACCTCATAGGCAGGATGACCCACGAGCACATTGCTCAGCGTACTCTTACCCGAGCCGTTGGGGCCCATGATAGCATGTACCTCACCGGGGCGCACCTCGAGGTCAATACCTTTCAATATCTCTTTGCCATTGATGCTGGCATGTAAGTTCTTTACGTATAGCATTTTGCTTTATATTTTTCAGAGTTCTCAGAGGACCCGGAGTTCTCAGAGCACTCTTAATTGTCAATTATCAATTGTCCATTGTCAATTATTCTATCCCACACTTCCCTCCAGCGATACCGAGAGCAGTTTCTGCGCCTCTACGGCAAACTCCATGGGCAGCTTATTGATAACCTCCTTGGCATAGCCATTGACGATGAGTCCGATGGCGTCCTCGGTCTTGATGCCGCGCTGGTTGCAGTAGAAGAGTTGGTCTTCAGATATCTTCGAGGTGGTGGCCTCGTGCTCCACTACGGCGGTCTCATTCTTGATATCCATGTAAGGGAAGGTATGTGCACCGCAGTGGCTGCCGAGCAGCAGAGAGTCGCACTGGCTATAGTTGCGTGCGCCGTCGGCCTTCTCGCCCACCTTCACCAATCCGCGGTACGAGTTCTCGCTCTTACCAGCCGAGATACCCTTACTGATGATGGTACTCTTGGTGTTGCGTCCGAGGTGTATCATCTTAGTGCCCGTGTCGGCCTGCTGGTAGTTGTTGGTCACCGCTACGGAGTAGAACTCACCCTGCGAACCATCACCCGAGAGCACACACGAGGGATACTTCCATGTGATGGCCGAGCCCGTCTCCACCTGCGTCCACGACAGTTTGCTATCGACACCACGGCAGTGTCCGCGCTTGGTCACGAAGTTATATACACCGCCCTTGCCCTCGGCATCGCCGGGGTACCAGTTCTGCACGGTGCTGTACTTCACCTCGGCACGGTCCATCACCACAATCTCTACGATGGCTGCATGTAGCTGGTTCTCATCGCGCATGGGAGCTGTGCAGCCCTCGAGGTACGACACGTAGCTGTCGTCGTCGGCCACGATGAGCGTACGCTCAAACTGACCCGTACCCGCCGCATTGATGCGGAAGTAGGTAGACAACTCCATGGGGCAGCGTGTGCCCTTGGGGATATATACGAACGAGCCGTCGCTAAACACAGCCGAGTTGAGTGCGGCAAAGTAGTTGTCGCGGTAGTTCACCACCGAGCCTAAGTATTGCTTCACTAAGTCGGGATACTCGCGCACTGCCTCGCTGATGGAGCAGAAGATGATACCCTTCTCGAGGAGTGTCTCCTTGAAGGTCGTCTTCACACTCACCGAATCCATCACCGCATCCACCGCCATACCACCGCTCAGTGCCAAGCGCTCCTCGAGGGGTATGCCCAGTTTGTCAAAGGTTTTCATCACCTCGGGGTCAATCTCGTCGAGGCTCTTGGGCCCCTCCTTCTTCTTCGTGGGGTCGGCATAGTATGATATGGCTTGGTAGTCGATCTCGGGGATGCGCAAGTGGGCCCACTGCGGCATGTCGAGCGTGAGCCAGTAGCGGTAGGCCTTGAGGCGGAAGTCGAGCAGCCACTCGGGCTCACTCTTCTTGGCAGAGATGATGCGCACCACCTCCTCGCTCAAGCCCACGGGTATGACCTCAGTGTCCACATCCGTGGTGAAGCCATACTTGTACTTCTCCTCGGTGAGACTGCGCACATACTGATTGTCGGTACGTGCATTGAGGTTGTTATCTTGAGGTTGTTCCATATTATTCATTTAGGGAGCACGAAAGTACTACTTTTTACTGAAACGTGCAAGCACAGCATTTGTTTTTAGCCGACACGCCGCCATTAACTCCAAAATATTTGTTACACCTATCAAACTTTCGTATCTTCGCAGTGATTATTAAATACCCACACTATGATAAAGATATACGTTATGGAGAGCTGCCCCGACTGCACCGAAGTCAAGGCACTATACAGCAATCACCCTGAGTACGAACTCATCGACATAGGCCGCCAAGCCCGCAGCCTGAAGGAGTTTCTCGCCCTGCGCGATCATCACCCCGCATTCGACAAGGTGCGCGAACGCGGCAACATCGGCATCCCCTGCTTCCTCCGCGAAGATGGCTCAGTAGCCATCTCACTCAAGCACTTCGATGCTGGGCACTTCATCGAAGGCATCCCCACAGTAGCAGAAGGGGCTTCGTGTAGTCTCGATGGCACAGGATGTTGACATAAAGCCAAAGAGGGATGTTCGAATGTCACCCTTTCCGGAAAAACATAGTAAAGCCTTCGGTAAATCGATAAAATGCACTAAATTTGTAGCGAGAACCAAAACGAGAATGTATGAAATCAAACAATATAGAGGTTTCTGAAAAGTTATTCATCGAGCAACTGAAAGATATTGTCAGCGCATCGCGCAAATTGGCATGCTCGGCCATAAATATCGCGCAAGTTAGGCAAAATTGGCTCATCGGACAACGACTTGTAGAACAAGAGCAACATGGACAAGCTCGAGCGGCATATGGTGCACGAGTTATAGAACTGGCCTCAAAGGCGCTGACCGAAGAGTTTGGTCGTGGATTCTCACCTCGTAGTTTGTGGAAGTTCAAACAATTCTATTTGGAATTCAAAGACTTGCAAATTCTGCCGATGGCATCGGCAGAATTCTCGGAGGCAATACTGCCGACACCATCGGCAGTATCTACGCATTTATTGTCGTGGAGCCATTACGAACGTCTGATGCGTGTTGCCGATGCCGATGCACGCAAGTGGTATCAGCGCGAAGCTGCCGAGCAAATGTGGAGTCATGCTACACTCGACCGCAATATCAATACCCTATATTACCAGCGCCTATTGGCATCACAAGCACAAGCAGAGGTAGAAGAAGAGATGAAACAGAAAACTTCGGTCTACCAACGCAATAAGTTAGAGTTTATCAAGAGCCCCTCGGTACTTGAATTTCTTGGTCTTCCAGCAGCACAAGGGTACACTGAGTCCTCCTTGGAACAAGCCATCATCGACCAGATGCAACATTTCTTGCTCGAATTGGGCAAAGGTTTCTCGTTCGTCGCTCGCCAGCAACTCATACGTACCGAGACTTCAAATTTCTACATAGATCTTGTATTCTACAACTACATCTTGAAATGTTTTGTGATAGTCGAGTTAAAGACTCACGAGCTTACTCACCAAGATATAGGCCAACTCGACATGTATGTGCGCATGTATGATGATTTGAAGAAGAGCGATAGCGACAATCCCACCATAGGTATTCTACTTTGCACAGAGACCGACAAGACCATCGCGCGCTATTCGGTGCTGAATGAAAACAAGCAAATCTTCGCCTCTAAGTATATGCCTTATTTGCCGACCGAGAAAGAATTGGAAGAGGAAATTATGCGTCAAAAAGCATTGCTCCGTATGTGCAAGGACAATGAGGATTCAGTGATAGGATAGCCACTTTACTATCATTAACGGTTTTTGCGGCAGGTTTATCGGCACCAAACGCCTTGCCGACAATACCCTCGTAGCCCTTACCCTAATGATTGCCGAGAGCAAGACAGAAGAAAAGGATGTAATGGTCAAGGTTGTGATTAAGTGAGAGCAGAGCCATGCTTGCATGAGCTATGCCGAGCGTGAACAAGCTCGACGAAGTCAAGGTGGTGGGAACTTGATTAATCAACGTAACGAATAAGGATTATTGAAGCATAAATCCACAGAAGGTCTTCGAAGTACGCCTACGCCTATTCTTCGAAAGCCTTCTATGGTTTTTTGTGTGTTCTCGGGTCACAGACCCTGATAATCACAAAAACGGCGGATAGGGTATATCCGCCGTGACGCGATGAAAGTTCACCATTGTAAAAAGTTTCCGTTCAACTCTACAAAGCATTAAACAATCTATCCAAATCTACAGGCATCTCCTTCTTAAACTTAGCCCTAAATATTTGCTGTAACTCGTGTAGATACTGAATTTGCTTGCTATCACATTCGTAAAAAGGAATAGAACTTAATAATGTTTCTACAAATAAACCATCAGCATGGTCATAATTACCCTTTCCATCAGGTTTGAAATCACACGCAATAAGTACTTTCCCGTTTAATGGTATAGGTGAGGCTACATTGACTGTCTGTCCAACGGAACCTATTAACGTGCTTCCGCTTGCATGATACTCTATGAAATTCCCATTAGTCCTATCAAAGAGCAAATCGTTATCCAATAAACTGTCCATAACTTATTATTTTACTATTTCCTTTATTGTCCAAAAATCTTTCCAAAGTTCAGCCTTCTTGTATAAATCAACACAACCTTCAGGGACATACAATACTGCATTCATTTTAGTCTTAGAAGTAAAATCCCCCTGTCTTCTATACGAAGGGTCGCTTACAAAAGGAACTTTACGATGGACTGTTATTTGTTTAAGTTCCATTGTCCAAGGCAAGAAATAACGAACATATCGTCCTAATTCTAAATGCTCAATTTCAATATCCTCACGAAATATATAGTTTTTATAATTAGGCTTCAATTCTCTACCTACATATACTCTTTTAAGTTTTCTAAAGGGACCAAAAGTGTAATTTTCAGGATTATCCATAAATCTAGCTTGGCATTTAATTTCTAATTCTTCCTTAGAATCACATATTATCAATTCTTCCACATTACTACATCCAATGAAGGTTGTAGAAGGTAGTCCGTCTGACTTCACGCTCTTTCCAATTGTTATAGATTTAGCTGCGGAACAATTTACAAACGCGCTATCTAAGATTTGGTTAACGTTGTTAGGTATGACGATTTTTGTAAGTCCTGCATTTTTGAAAGCACTACAACCTATACCTACTAAACTAGCAGGAAGCTCTATGTTTTTTAAGTTGCAACAGTTCTGAAAACTCCAACTATCAACATAGCGAACTCCATCAGGTATAGACACTGAGGTGATATCACATCCCCTAAAAGACTTCGTTCCTATTCCTACAACCTTAAATTCTTTCTCACGAAACGATACCGTCATGGGGATTGCTATATTGCCTGAATACTTTTTTTCTCCAGAAACGACCTCAGCCTCCATTTTCTCCATTGAATTAATTCTGTAATATATGCCATTAACCTCAAAATCGTAATCGTAAGCATAAGCATAAACAGAAAGAAACAAGCAACCAATTGCTGTAATAGTTTTTCTTAACATAGTACAAAATTTTAGACATTAGAAATTAAAAATGCGGGAACTCTCCGTAGAAACCGACACCATCGCGAAAAGAATCTATCTCCTCTCCATCTGTATCAAACAATGTTCCATTGAAGAGTTTTATATCATCTTTTGTCAAAGCATCGTTCACAAATAAAGAACTCATCGTCCCACCTCCTTTTATTATCACTCCGAGTTGATCTTTCCCTTCGAAAGTTCGTCCATCAGTACACTTCACATATCTGACATGAGGCGTATTATCCTTATGGACACCTCTAACGATTGTACCATCACTCAACACTCGAGAAAATTCATTCTTGAAAGCCTTTGCAGTATAATCGCTCATACGGACAGGATAGATTATGTATTCGTGTTCATTAAAAGTTGCAAGCACAGCACTTCCTTCAGAACGCACAGCGTGATCTCCTTTCTCGGCCTCTATTGCAAACCACCTTCTATTACCCCTGGTGACTTGCAATACAGATTTGGGTTCTGCAGTAGAACCATCCTCCCATTTAATCATTCTAATGCTAGTTACATAGCAGTCAAAGGTTTCTCTACCCACACTAAAAACCATATCTACTTCGGAACTATAATTAACACCAGACTTAATACCGTAAGGATCAAATGTCTTCAAATCACCCATATTTGATAATTCCGCTTCAAATTTCACCTTTTCATTGTCTGTATACGCTCCATACGTTATACTGAATGGTGAGAATTCGTTAACGACTTCAAACAAGCAACCACTTTCAAAAGAGAGTGAAATATCCCCATAATACATTTTACCGTCACTACTAATAGAAATAGAAAGTTCTCCTTCAAAGATATTTCTATCATCTTTCTCGTTAGAAGAAGCTTCGTCTTTCGGCGGAATGTACGCTGTTCCTCCGACATAACGGGTTGAAACCTCTTTCTTCGCAACTCTAGTCAAAGACGCTGATACAACCTCTTTATCATTGAATGTTCCGGATAATCTAAAATATGTTACCGAAGGATTAAGATAAGGAAGAAAAATATTCTCCTTTGAAAAATACAATACACCTTCGCCCTGAGGAATCCATGCTTTACCTGATTTTATAGCTTCTCCCTCGTAGATTATATTCTGAGAATAGATGATTTTTTTAATTTTCACTTCGGTGGCATGCAAGGTGCTAAATCCTGCTAATATTGCCATGATCAACATGACCAAATTTCTTTTTTTCATATAACTTCTTGCTTTGAGTTTTACCTAATTATGATTATTTAGAGAATAAATCTTTACAAAGATTCACTGATAAAAGTACTTAAAATTCTTTCCCATAGGCATCTATTTTTTACATTGCCTATAAGTCCTCCAAAGTCAGCGGTAAAAATGTGTTTGGCTAACGGATACAAGAAAAGCGTAAGGACTTGTCACGCTTATCGGATAAGTGGTATCGCCAAACACCAGTGTAAGAATAAACAGAAACAAATACCCCACGCTGTTGTATATACCTTGACTAGGCACAGCGTGGGCTGTACGCGTACGATCATATACAAACAGAACGGCGGTCCTTCGTCTCTATCCTCTTACTAGAAATTTTGGCGATTTTCTTATCCAGGATAAAGCAAGAAACGCATTCTTGACCCGAGGATTTCTCCCCTCGGATATTGCAAAGTTACATAATAATTATTATTAACAAAACTAATGCTTCACTTTTTTCTCAAAAGAAAAAGAAAGGACAATGTAAACGCTCAAAGATATTCGTTTCTCAGAAAACAAATTAAGCACAAAAAAAGGAATACCACGAGGGTTACAATGTGAAAATTCTGACTAACTGAAGATACCATACTGAATTTATTTACATTCACAATCACCGAATTCATCTTTTTGACTTGAAGGCGCAGAATTTAGGCAAGAGAAAAGGCAAATGAAAAGGCAAGATTTAGGCAAGTCTTGTACACGCTATCGCAATGAATACATGCGCATTAAGCATCAGAAAAGGCAAGTCTTATGATTTGCCTTATATTTTTTTGCACATTGCATCATACGCAGCATTACGCATATCACACTATCGGGCAAGACAAAGAACAGGCGGCAGCGCAGACTCGCGTTCTCGAGAATTGGAGTCATCGGACTTTCACGTCAGTAGCTAGTGATGTACCCGACGGTAGCTAATGAGCTACGCGTCACAAGCTGGCGACGCATGCATCAGTAACTACCGACGGATGAGAAATAGCATATTGCCATCACACGTCGGAAAAGGGTTTGCTGGGAATGGGGAAAGGGATTATATAAAAACTATTTAACTGAGGCGGCAATAACATAAAAAAAAACAGGCAAGACTTGCCTACTTGCCTTTTCAAGTACCTTACTCGCTGATTACATTGCACTTACGCCGAAAAGACTTGCCTAAACTCTTGCCTTTTGTTTTGCCTTTTCTATACACATGTTTACAAAAACGGAAGGCTGAGCAACCTTCCGTAATAGTAACAGGCGTGATAATCTGACGGAGATTATACGTCCCTACCTTCTTGATTGTATGGATTTATCGAGAGATAACAACCTTTCCGTTTACAATTTGAGGCTGACGACTCATGGAAGGTGTGAAGACGCGACGGCCATGCAGGTCATAGACTCCTTCGGGGAAAGCACTCTGCTTATCGCCAGTCACTTCGTGTATTGCATCATCTACTGCACCAAAACGTATCAGAGACACCTTTGAGGCGCGAAACTCCTGCTGAGTTGCTCCGCTGGCCAAATCGGCCTGAAAGCCAAGCAGCACCTCTTGCGGCTGATCAAGCTCGAAATAGATACCACGCAGGGTGGTATTGTCCTTTCCGGCATCGGAAATAGGGTCGTAGGCGATGGATTGGGTGGGAATATCGTCTGTATCAAGGGGCTCAGATGCAGCAAAGATATAGGCTTGCGCCAACTGATAGTTGGCTTCGTAGGCTGCACCGAAGTAATAGTTACCAGCCTGGAGATCGACCTTACGGTACACGCGAGCATTATAGAGATCGCCGTCGGTATTGTTTTGGCGGTCATCCCATACGCCCAGGGTGAGGCAGTCATAGCCCGGGTAGCGGTCGAGGCCATTGCGCACGCCGTCGCCCCCAGCAGGGATAGAGTAGTTCTCTACTGTCCAGTTGGCAGGTGTACCATAGCGGGTAGAACTTGACTGCCCCGCAATGCGAGAGAAGTGCGTATCTTGCAGCAGTACCTCATTGGTGATATCGTTCTGCACCTGTGCACTGGCATCGGCACTATAGAGCAGTTTCACAGCATCTACGCGGAATTCCTGGTTGGCATTACCGCTTTGCATGTTGGCCTGAAACACGAGCACTACATCCTGTTCCTCGGCAAGATCGAAGCTGACTCCATAGAACTTGCCATCAGTAGCACAACGGCTCATGGAAAGGAGAGCGATACTCTGCTTATAGATTGCCGAAGACGCAAGAGGCTCGGAAGCTACATATATATAGGAGGCGCCCAACTGATAGAGGGCATTGAACGTAGCGCCAAAGTAGTAATGGCCGGGCACCAGATGCACCTTGCGGTAGATGCGGGCATTGGTCATATTGGTAGCAGCCTTACCATCTTCACCGCTCCACTTACCCATCATCAAGCAATTGCGACCGGGATGATTGTCGATACCATTCTTTGTACCCTTCGAAGCATCGAGCTGCGGAATAGAGAAATTCTCTACAACCCAATGCTCGGGCTTACCGAAACGCGAACCCATGTCAGTGGCAGAGAAATTGCTACGCTCTATCAAGTACTCGAGCGTCACATCGGTCTGCCCCACCTCGTCGGGTGTGCCTGCAGGATTGAATCCTGTCTGCTGCAACACGCCGTAGGCTGCATGCAATTGAGCAATGGCCTTAGCTTGCTCTTCCTCATTAGCAGATGCATCGAGTACGGTGCGAGCATCAGCCAACTGCTGCATGAATGAAGCCACCTTGACGGCATTGGGCTTACCTGTATTATTCGAAGAAATGGCTACGAGATCGGCAGCTTTCTGTTCGTAGAGCTCAATCACCTCACCCAATGACAACTGCTTGGGAGCATCGGGGTCAAAGGTAATCTCCACTACGGGGGCAATCTCATTGGGATGGGTAGCGGGCAAGGTAATCTTCAAGCCTTCGATATCCTGCACAAAGTCAATCGCTCCATAGCCCAACAGACGTACACTCTTCACCTGGCCGGAATAATAGGGCGAAATCTTTCCAAGGCTCTCGAATACAAATTCTGAGCGTGAGGGCCAGCGCATGATGGTAGCATATACGGTGTCGTGACGCTCTACATAGCGCACATCGTCGGCAGAGTAGTTGATGCCCTCGTTAAAGCCTTGCGCATTCAACGGATTGGCGCTATCAAACAAGGGGCCCTCGCCATACACCTTCCACGGACGGGTGCCATAGATACTCTCTCCATTGATATCCATCCATGCCTTGATACCTGCTATGATGCGTTTCTCATTGTTGTCGAGCGAACCATTACCGCGAATGGGGATACTGAGCAGCAAGTTACCATTCTTAGACACGATATCCACCAACATGCGGATAACCACTTCGGCCGACTTATACATATTGTTGTCGCCCTCGTACTTGCTGTAGTGCCAACCACCGATACAGGTACAGGTCTGCCAAGGAAGGTCTTGACAACGATCGGGAATACCACGCTCTACATCCCACAGCATGGCTTGCTTGTGGCGCTCTTCGAGGATCTTACCCGTCACCACCACTTGCTGTACTCCATCGTGCTGGGCTGCGCTATGATTATAGAAATGTTGCAAGATATTCAAGCTATACTTATCGTTAGTGTTTGTGCTGGCGCCATAGAAGGGCAGCACAGTATCATCGAAGTAAAGCATGTCAGGATTGTATTTATTGACACACTGAAGCACACGATTCTGGAACTTCTGCATGTAGGCAATAGAAGGCGGACACACACCATTGCCCCATCCCCACTGATTGT
The DNA here is from genome assembly GCA_017557005.1 of Bacteroidaceae bacterium. Lineage (GTDB taxonomy): Bacteria > Bacteroidota > Bacteroidia > Bacteroidales > Bacteroidaceae > UBA1189. Next base: position 16,179 of record JAFZFZ010000027.1, read on the forward strand.
GAATGGTACCCCAGTCGCTCCAGTTGGCACTATGGTCATGGTTCTGCGCATAGAGTTCCTGCGGGTCATAACCTTCCCACCAGGTACCTGCGCCCTCCTCCTTGGTTACACCAGTATCTGCATTGCGACCTACCTCAAAGAAGGTCCAGGCATGGGCACCGTGCATCGAAACGCCCAATCGCAAGCCATACTTACGGCATTGCTCTGCCCATTCACCTACGATATCACGCTTGGGGCCAATATTCATGGAGTTCCACTCCTGGTAGGGACTATCCCAACAGTCGTAGTTGTCGTGGTGCTGACCCATCGCCATGAAATATTTAGCTCCAGCACTTGCATACAGTTTGATCAATTCCTCCGGATTCCATTGCTCTACCGTCCAATAGCGACAGAAGTCCTTATAACCCCAATCGTGATTGGGATAATGTCCGAAGTAGTTATAGAAGGTGGTGCGCTGATTGCCGCTACCATACATTGAACGAGCATACCAGTCGCCGTCTTCGGCCTCGCACTGAGGATCCCAATGCGCCCAGATACCGAACTTGGCATCGCGGAACCATTCGGGGCACTCCCATGCCGACAGATTATCCCAGTCGGCCTCGAAGGCGCCTGTCTCAACGGCTACATCTTCTGTAGGAACTGTTATCTCATTGTGAGGGCGCACATATCCCGCAGGATGCGGCTGTGCCATTACTGCTGAAGCAACTATCCAAAGATACGCGAATACAAGTTTTTTCATATGCTTACCTCCTATATTGAAATTTGAATTTTGCGTAAATTTACAAATTTTCTTTTACATCCAATACTTCAAGCAACTTTTTATAGCAAAAACGCCAGATGCAACTGCATCTGACGTCAATATCCTTACATAAAGTAGGACAAAATTATTACTCGCCGAGTTCTTCCTTGATGCCATCGAAGAAGATACCAGTGGCATGGCAGATGGGATAGTAGAGTGCAGAGGCCTCTTTCTTCTCCTCGGCAATGAGGCTATTGCGCTGGTCGAAAAACTCGATGCCTGTAATGATGACGCCTGCCAGGAGGGCAAACTTGAGCACGCCTACGAGGCCACCCAAGAGGCGGTTGATCCAGCCGAGACAGATGGCGCTGAGCAACTTCGACACAAGCCAACCCACCAAGCTGAAGAGCAAAGGCACCACAATCAATATCAGAATGAAAGCAGTGACGTAGGCGGCCTCAGACGAGAAGCCGAGAACATCGATCAGCCACTCTCCTACCGGCATATAGAATGCACGACCCAAAAGTAAACCGCCTATGACACCCGCAAGGGAGGCTATCTGCTTCACCAGCCCATCGCGCAAACCGCTGATGAGACCAATGAGAAGCAGGGCGGAAATGATAATGTCTATTGTTTGCATGATATGAATTAGAAATTAGGAGTTGTAAAGTTGGAGTTAGAAAAAATAGGAGCTAGGAAGAATAAACTCCTAACTCCTACTTTCTACTTCCTTACTATATTAAAGCGTTTGCTTTACCTCGACAGTCTTGAAGGTCTCGATGATGTCGCCTGTCTTGATATCGTTGCAGCCGACAAGTGAGATACCGCACTCGAAGTTGGTGGCTACCTCCTTCACGTCGTCCTTGAAGCGCTTCAAAGCATTGATATCGCCAGTGAAGATTACGATACCATCGCGAATGAGGCGTGCACGGTCAGAGCGGGTAACCTTACCCTCACGTACCATAGCACCGGCAACGTAGCCCACCTTAGAGATGTGGAATACCTCGCGCACCTCGATGGTAGAGGTAACCTCTTCCTTCAATGTGGGTGCAAGCATACCCTCCATAGCCGACTTAACCTCCTCGAGGGCATCGTAGATGATGCTGTAGAGACGAATGTCGACACCAGCAGTCTCGGCATACTTACGGGCAGCCTGTGAAGGACGCACCTGGAAGCCGATGATGATGGCTTGCGAAGCTGATGCGAGGGTAACGTCTGACTCAGAGATCTGACCCACAGCCTTGTGGATAACGTTAACCTGAATCTGCTCGGTAGAGAGCTTGATAAGCGAGTCGCTGAGGGCCTCGATAGAACCGTCCACGTCACCCTTAACGATGACATTGAGTTCCTGGAAGCTACCCAAAGCAATACGACGACCCACCTCATCGAGGGTAAGCATCTTCTGGGTACGCAAGCCCTGCTCACGCTGGAGCTGCTCACGTTTGTTGGCAATCTCGCGTGCCTCCTGCTCGGTCTCGATTACATGGAAGGCATCACCAGCCTGGGGTGCGCCATTGAGACCGAGGATAAGTACGGGCTCAGCGGGACCTGCCTCCTTGATGCGCTGGTTACGCTCATTGAACATGGCCTTCACGCGGCCGAAGTGTGTACCAGCAAGTACGATATCACCCATCTTGAGGGTACCGTTCTGCACGAGTACGGTAGCTACATAACCACGACCCTTGTCGAGAGTAGACTCGATGATAGAACCTGTAGCACGCTTGTTGGGGTTGGCCTTGAGGTCGAGCATCTCGGCTTCGAGCAATACCTTCTCAAGAAGTTCCTCTACACCGATACCTGCCTTGGCTGAGATATCTTGTGACTGATACTTACCACCCCAGTCTTCAACGAGGAGGTTCATATTGGCGAGCTGACCCTTGATCTTCTCGGGATCAGCATGAGGCTTATCTATCTTGTTGATAGCGAACACCATGGGTACACCTGCTGCCTGAGCGTGGTGGATAGCCTCCTTAGTCTGAGGCATCACGTCGTCGTCGGCAGCCACGATGATGATGGCGATATCGGTTACCTTAGCACCACGAGCACGCATAGCGGTGAACGCCTCGTGACCAGGGGTGTCAAGGAAGGTGATGTGACGACCATCCTCGAGCTTCACATTGTAAGCACCGATGTGCTGGGTAATACCACCGGCCTCACCGGCAATTACGTTGGCCTTACGGATGTAGTCGAGCAATGAGGTCTTACCATGGTCTACGTGACCCATCACAGTCACAATCGGTGCACGGGGGAGGAGATCCTCCTCGCGGTCAGCCTCTTCAGAGATAGCCTCGGCAACCTCAGCACTTACAAACTCGGTAGTGAAGCCAAACTCCTCAGCTACGATGTTGATGGTTTCAGCATCGAGGCGCTGGTTGATTGACACCATCATACCGATGCTCATACAGGTACCGATAACCTGAGTAACGCCCACGTTCATCATGTTGGCGAGCTCATTAGCGGTTACGAACTCGGTAAGCTTCAGCACCTTGCTATCTGCATGCTCCTGAGCCATCTGTGCCTGGAGGCGGTCAGCAGCCTGGTTGCGTTTCTCCTTACGGTGCTTAGCACCTGTAGACTTGGGCTTGTTGGTGAGGCGAGCCAGTGTATCCTTCACTTGCTTCTGGATCTCCTCCTCGCTCATCTCGGCCTTGTCGAGAATGCGCTTAGCACGCTCTTTATCGCGGTCAAACTTAGCGCGGTGGGGATCGTTACCCTTACCAGCATTGTTACCTGCATTGTTCTTGCCGGGCTTGCCAGCTGCATTACCTGCATTGTTGTTGCGGCCATCGTTGGTCACCTGAGCGCCAGCCTTGTTGATATCGACGCGCTCGTTCTGAATACGGGTACGCTTCTTCTTACCCTCGCCATTGCCTGCGGGCTTAGCTGCAGCCATCTGCTGCTTGCGCTGTGCAGCCTGCTCCTCGCGTTCTTTCTTCTTCTCCTCCTTTGATTTCTTCTTGGGACGAGTAGACTGGTTGATGGTAGAGAGGTCTACCTTACCTACTACGTTGAGCTTAGACATAAACTCGGGACGCTTAACGGCAAACACCTCATCAGCGGGTTTCTCGGCAGAGGTCTCCTCAGCAGCCTGCTCCTCAACAACGGGTGCGGCAACCTTTTCTTCCACTACCTCCTGTACGGGTTCAACCTTGGGCTCCTCAGCCTTCACCTCTTCAACAACCTGCACAGGCTCCTCCTTGACGGGAGCGGCCTGGGGTTCCTCTACGGGCTCGGCAGGAGCAACCTTCTCCTCTACCACAGGAGCAGCCTTCTCCTCCACTACGGGAGCTACAGGCTCAGCCTTCTTACCACCATCAAGGTCAATCTTACCTACAACCTTGAAAGCGGGCTTGCTCTTCTCCTCCTTGACAGGAGCGGGGGCAGCTTCAACCTCGGGAGTCTCCTCTACGACAGCAGCCTTAGCCTCCTTGCGGCTCTCAATGCGGTCGCGCTGAGCCTTCTCGGCCTTCTGACGAAGGTCCTTATCTTGGCTAAACTGCATCACGAGCAGTTCATATTGTTCGTCGTCGATCTTGGCATTCAGCGAATTCTCGACCGTATATCCTTTCTTCTGCAGGAAATCGACACATGTCTGCAATCCTACATTCAATTCTTTCGTTACTTTACTTAATCTAGGCATTCGATATTTATTTTAGTTAGGAGATAAGAGTTAGGAGATAGGAGTTTTGGGTTCGCGATGCGTGCCCGCCTTGATGGCTATATCTCCTAATTCCTAGCTTCTAATTCCTAATTATACTACTTAGTCCTCATTCTCAAACTCGGCACGCAAGATAGCGAGTACCTCATCTACGGTATCCTCCTCGAGGTCGGCCTTTTCGATGAGCATCTCACGGGGAGCGTTGAGCACACCCTTAGCAGTGTCGATACCGATGCTGCGGATAGCGTCGATTACCCACTCGTCAATCTCATCAGCAAACTCATCGAGGTAGATATCCTCCTCCTCGTTATCATCGTCGAGTTCACGGAATACATCGATGGTGTACTCAGTGAGCATAGAGGCAAGCTTGATGTTCATACCGCCCTTACCGATAGCAAGTGACACTTGGTCGGGCTGCAGGTATACCTCTACCTTGCGCTCCTCTTCGTTGAGGATGAGCGATGACACATTAGCGGGGCTGAGAGCACGCTTGATGAAGAGTTCGATGTTAGAAGTGTAGTTGATAACATCGATATTCTCGTTGCGCAACTCACGCACGATACCGTGGATACGTGAACCTTTCACACCTACACATGCGCCTACGGGATCGATACGATCGTCGTATGACTCAACAGCGATCTTGGCACGCTCACCAGGGATACGAGCGATGCGCTTCAAGGTGATAAGACCATCGTTGATCTCGGGCACCTCCTGCTCGAACAAACGCTGCAAGAAGAGGGGTGATGTGCGACTCAAGTAGATCTTGGGATTGTTGTTCTGATTGTCGACACGAGAGACAACGGCACGTACGGTCTCGCCCTTGCGGTAGAAATCACCGGGGATCTGCTCGTTCTTGGGCAACAACAACTCATTGCCTTCGTCGTCGAGAAGAAGGATCTCCTTCTTCCATACCTGATAAACCTCAGCGGCAATCACAGTACCTACCATGTCTTTGTACTTGTTGTAGAGGCTATCCTTCTCAAGCTCGAGCACCTTAGATGCCAAGGTCTGACGCAAGTTAAGGATGGCACGACGACCGAATGAAACGAACGAAACCTCATCGGTTACCTCCTCGCCCACTTCGTAATCCTCATCGATCTTCAAAGCCTCGCTCAACGCGATCTCAGCATTGGGGTCGGTAAGATCCTCATCAGCCACTACCACACGGTTGCGACGAATCTCGAAGTCGCCCTTGTCGGGGTTAACGATAACGTCGTAATTCTTGTCCGAACCGAACATCTTTGCAATTACACTGCGGAAGCTCTCCTCCAACACATTGATCAGTGTAGTGCGGTCAATGCTCTTCAGTTCCTTAAACTCTTGGAACGTATCAACCAAGTTGAGTACATTTTCATTCTTCTTTGCCATAATTCCTTAAAAGTTTATCAGATATTTTGTATATTTTACTTCATTGTATTTCCAAGTATACTCCTTGTCTACCAATATGGGGCGCTTGGCTCCTTCGGGCTTTTCCTTCACCTGTACGGTCACAGTAAAACTCTCTTCATCGACACGGGTGAGTACGCCACGATACTTCTTTCCATCGCAAGCCAATACCTCAACCTCCTTGCTGACATGGTTGATGTACTGCTGCAGAACCTTGAAGGGCTGTCCGATACCGGCTGAGCCTACCTCCAACTCATAGTCTTCTTCATCGCGATTGAGATTTGCCTCGATATGCTTGCTCAGTTGCACACAATCCTCGATCCATACGCCATCGGCATGGTCAATCTCTACCGACACACAGTTGTCAGCACTCACAGACACTTCGACAAGGAAATACTCCTTATCTTCCAACCATTGGTTGACAATTTCAGTTACTTTGCTCTTTGCTATCATACGCTATAAATAAAAAAGACCCCCGAAGGAGCCCCTCACATATCATCTAAATCGATGCAAAGGTATAAATTTCTCACGTCATAGCCAAATGTTTGACTATAATTTTCTACTTTTGTAACGAAAAACTCATACACAAAATCAAAATGCGCCCGAAAGCCCAACAAGCAAACCGCACCTTCATGCTCGGCACCATCGTGCTGGGCACTCTCGTTATTGGCATTGTAGTCCTATTCACCTCCCTCTCGGTCAATCTGTCAGCCTCAAAGGATGAGATAGCAACCATCGTGCGCGACACTTACCACTTCCGCCTCGCCAAGAGCCTCTATGGTAACGACATCGATATCTACCTCAACGATAGCTTGCTCTATCGCGGCACTCCTACTGCCGACACGCTGCTCACAGTAGGCCGCACGGCCGATGACAATGCCGTCATCATGGTAGACCGCGCTACCGACTACATGCACATTGCCGAAGTACCCGCCAAGCAAGGCACCTTCCGCATAGAACCGCACACCGATGGCATCAAGCTGATAGCTGAGTAGGCGATTTATTTCTTGCCCTTCTTTTCTTTCTTGCCCGCCTGCTCGTCTGTCACAGTAAGCACTGCACGGTAGGCTTCGTCATCGGCCAGCAGTTGCTGAGCACGATGGAGGGTACTATCACTCTTGAGGGCTTGCACAATAGCTCCACGCTGATAATAGTAGCGGGTTACAATCTCATCGGCGAGCAAGAGTTTGATATCCTTCTTGAAATATTCGAAGTCGCGATCGAGATCGTGACTAAGTTTCTTCTCCAAAGCGGCAAACTCAGCCGAAGCGGCATCCATATAGCCTTCAAATTGGGCCATCTCCTTCAGTGCCGCCAACGCTTTTTCACTACCACGATCATAGGTAAAGCCCGAAGCCTTGACGCTCTGTTTAAAGTCTGCATAGAGCGCATCATCGACCACGAAGTCGCTGGGCGAAGCTATCGTTGGATGCGTACGGTGGTATTGTGTCGCAAAATCGAAGAGCACATCATCGTTGCCCAAATAATAGAGCAAATTGGGAAGGCGCTCCGCAGGCATCTCCACATCAGGAGTAATACCTCCACCGTCTCGCACAGGACGTCCTGCATGGGTGTAGTATACCGTAGTGAGACTATCAGGGATACGCTCCACACTACCATCTTCGGCACGACGGGCATAGTCAATAGCCTGCACGCAACGTCCCGATGGGGTGTAGTATTTTGATGTGGTCACCTTGAGCGAAGCATTGTAAGGGAGTTCGCGTACCGCCTGCACCAAACCCTTGCCGTAGGTGCGGCGACCAAGGATTACACCGCGATCGAGATCTTGAATAGCACCCGCAACAATCTCTGAAGCCGAGGCACTCTGACCGTCAACCAAGATAGCCAATGGCATCTCCAAGTCGAGCGGTTCGCGACGTGTATGGAAACTCTGTGTCGCCTGCGCTATCTTACCCTTGGTTGATACCACTTCGGACCCCTTCGGAATGAATAGCCCGGCAATATCTACTGCCTCAGAGAGCGAGCCTCCGCCATTGCCACGCAAATCGAGCACCAAACGGCGGGCACCCTGGTTGCGAAGATCGATAAAAGCCAAACGTACTTCACGAGCACAATTCTCCGTGAAACTGTTAAGGATGATATAACCAGTGCTATCAGAAAGCAATGTATAATAGGGCACCGATGGCAGGGCGATATTGGCACGAGTAAGTTTCACCTCCAGCAAACTATCGGCTACTCCTTCACGCTTGACACGCACAGTGAGCTGGGTTGAGGGTTCGCCACGCAACTTGTCGCTTACCTTATCAACCGGAAGTCCCTTAAGGTCCTCTCCATCGATAGAAAGCAGAATATCTCCAGCACGGAGCCCTGCATTCAAGGCCGGCATATTCTCATAAGGCTCGACAACAACCACGCGGTCGTGCTTCTTATGATAGCGGATAACAGCACCCACACCTGCATACTTACCCGTAAGCATCATCTTGAGGTCTTCATCCTCCTCTTCGGGATAGTATACGGTATAAGGATCAAGGGCCGACACCATAGCATGAATTCCTCCGTCAATGACCTTAGCCACATCAAGCGTATCGACATACATCATATCAAGCTCGCGAAAAGCGGCATGAAAGATATCAAGATGTTTTGATATCAAGAAATTACGGTTGTCGCCCTTGAAAGCAACAGCAATCAGATACAAACAGGGCAACAAGAGCAGCAATAACAGGTATTTGCGGAGGGTTCTCATGAGGATATACAATCAGTTTGTTTAGAGTCTCAGGATTATAAACACAAAAGTACGCACAATCACTTTATTTGCCAACTATACGGGCAACATTTAACTTAATTTCATTCCAAGTTTCGGTAGTGAGTTTCGTTCCGATGGTTTGTATCACATGCCCAGAGAGTAATGTTCCCAGTTCTGCACATTGCTGCAAGCTACAATCATTCATAAGACCATACATCACGCCAGCCGCAAAGAAGTCGCCCGCAGCAGTCGTATCAACCACCTTATCCACCTCCATGGCAGCAAGAACCACACGCTCTCCGTCGCGCATAATTGAAGAACCAGCCGCACCAAGTTTGACTACAGCCACCTCGCACAAAGAGTGGAGATGTTCGAGCGCCGCTTCGGGTTCTAATGCCGAGAATGCACGAGCCTCCTCCTCATTGGCAAAAACGATATCTACGTAATTTGTCACCAAATGACTAAAGAATTCATGATCGGCCGCAACAATATTGTAGCTTGCAAGATCAAGACACACCTTCAAACCTGCAGATTTGGCCAACTCGACAGCACGAAGGATTAAATCGTGGTTCTGCACAAGATATCCCTCAACATAGAGATAGTCATAGCCTTCAAACATAGCAGGTGAAAGGTTCTCGGGCTGCATCATAGCAGCCGCACCAAGATAGGTCGCAAAGGTGCGCTGACCATCGGGAGAGATAAAAGTGTAGGCAATACCCGACTGAAGAGGCAAGAAACTGAGATAGGGCTTAATGCCGCGCTCCACACAGTTATCGGCAAAGAAATGGCCCGTAACATCATCACCTACCGTTCCGATAAAACCTGGGCATGCTCCTAAATTGGCCAAAGCAAGCATCGTATTGCCCGCCGATCCACCTGTAGCACGCTGCACATCGAGCGAAGCGAAGCGCTCTTGTATACGACACTGTTCGGCATCGCCAATAAGAGTCATACTTCCCTTAGGCAAACCAAACTCACTCAACAACGAATCATCACGCAATGTAGCCAAAACATCGACTAAAGCATTGCCAATTCCTATAATTTTCTTCATAAATGGATTAACTTTCGGTTTTTTTGCATTTTTTTTGGCAAAGTTATTGCATATTTCAAAATATCCTACTAATTTTGCACCGCAATTGAGAGATAAACACGAAATTTCTTTGAAACGACGCGAATCTCAGTTGTAATTGCATTCTTCGTTAGCTCAGTCGGTTAGAGCATCTGACTGTTAATCAGAGGGTCCTTGGTTCAAGTCCAAGACGAAGAGCAAAAAATTTTAAGGGTTAGATAATTATTCTTCGTTAGCTCAGTCGGTTAGAGCATCTGACTGTTAATCAGAGGGTCCTTGGTTCAAGTCCAAGACGAAGAGCAGGAAAGGTTCACGTGAGTGACCCTTTTTTGTTTTATCCCCCCTACTCTTCTTCCCTTCTCCGTATTCACTTCTCCGTATTCCCTTCACAACATTCTTTTTCCAACCATCAATTGCGCCGGCCATCATGGCGCACATATAAAAAAGTAGGGCGAGGAAATCTCCTCGCCCTACCCGCATTTATTTATCAGTGATATCAATCTTCCTGTTCGCTGAAGTCGATAACGTTACGACGATTAGCAGCAATGCGCTCGTAGTCGTCACGTGAACCAACAACAATCTTCTCGAACTCACGCTGACCTGTACCAGCGGGGATGAGGTGACCGCAGATTACGTTCTCCTTCATACCCTCGAGACGGTCGCTCTTACCATTGATAGCGGCATCATTGAGCACCTTAGTTGTCTCCTGGAACGAAGCAGCTGACATGAAGCTTGAGGTCTGCAATGCAGCACGTGTGATACCCTGCAAGATCTGAGTTGATGTAGCAGGAACCGCATCACGCACCTGTACGAGCTTGAGGTCACGGCGCTTAAGAGCACTGTTCTCATCGCGAAGCTTACGTGCAGTTACAATCTGACCAGGTACGAGGTTCTCAGAATCACCAGCGTCAACTACCACCTTCTTGCCCCAGATACGGTCGTTCTCTTCCATAAAGTCGAGCTTGTCAACCACCTGAGCCTCGAGGAAGCGTGTATCACCAGCCTCGTCGATCTGTACCTTACGCATCATCTGACGTACGATAATTTCGAAGTGCTTATCGTTGATCTTTACACCCTGCAGACGGTATACGTCCTGAACCTCATTAACGATGTACTCCTGTACTGCGGTGGGACCCTTAATAGCAAGGATGTCCTGCGGAGTGATAGCACCATCAGAGAGCGGTGTACCAGCACGTACATAGTCATTCTCCTGTACGAGGATCTGCTTAGAGAGTGAAATGAGATACTTCTTCACATCGCCAGTCTTAGAGGTAACGATAATCTCACGGTTACCACGCTTAACCTTACCCATGGTGATCTCACCATCGATTTCAGATACAACAGCGGGGTTCGACGGATTACGTGCCTCGAAGAGCTCGGTAACACGGGGAAGACCACCGGTGATATCACCAGCCTTACCCTGAGCACGAGGAATCTTAACCAATACATCACCTGCCTTGAGCACCTGAGCATCCTCGATTACAAGGTGACCACCCACGGGGAGGTTGTATGTACGCAATACCTCGCCATCCTCGCTTACGATATGAGCTGAAGGTATCTTTGTCTTATCCTTAGATTCGATGATAATAATCTCACGGAGACCGGTAGCTTCGTCAGACTCAACGCGGTATGTTACACCCTCGATTACAGACTCGAGCTGTACGCGACCTGCAGCCTCAGTGATGATAACTGCGTTGAAGGGGTCCCACTTAGCAATCATTGTACCCTTCTCTACGATGGTCTTGTCAGCGACAAACAAGGTAGAGCCATAAGGCAATGCCTGAGCAGAAAGTATAATACCTGTATTCTGATCAATGAAGCGAACCTCACCCAAACGACCTACTACAATCTTAACTGCTTCACCTGTCTCGTCAACAGCATCAACGGTACGGAGCTCGTCGAACTCAACGCGGCAGTTGTTCTTAGCAACGATGGTTGCATTTGCAGCGATGTTAGAAGCGGTACCACCAGCGTGGAAGGTACGGAGTGTAAGCTGTGTACCAGGCTCACCGATTGACTGAGCTGCGATAACACCTACAGCCTCACCCTTCTCTACCATACGGCTAGTTGCAAGGTTGCGACCATAACACTTAGCACAAACACCCTTCTTAGATTCACAAGTGAGCACTGAACGGATCTCAACGCTCTCGATGGGTGAATCCTCGATCTTCTTGGCAATATCTTCTGTGATCTCCTCACCACCAGCTACGATAAGTTCGCCAGTTGTGGGATGGATAATATCATGAACTGACACACGACCCAAGATACGCTCTGAGAGTGAAGCGATAACCTCATCGTTGTTCTTCAAAGCTGTGCATACGAGACCACGGAGTGTACCACAATCCTCTTCGTTGATGATAACGTCGTGTGATACGTCTACAAGACGACGTGTCAAGTAACCGGCGTCGGCAGTCTTCAAAGCGGTATCCGCAAGACCCTTACGAGCACCGTGGGTTGAGATAAAGTACTCAAGCACCGAAAGACCTTCCTTAAAGTTTGAAAGAATCGGGTTCTCAATGATCTGACCACCTTCAGCACCTGCCTTCTGAGGCTTAGCCATAAGACCACGCATACCAGAGAGCTGACGGATCTGCTCCTTACTACCACGAGCACCAGAGTCAAGCATCATGTATACTGAGTTGAAGCCTTGGTCGTCGGTAGAGATAGTCTTCATCAAGATGCGAGAGAGGTCATCGTTAACGTGTGTCCATACATCAATAACCTTATTATAACGCTCGTTATCGGTGATGAAACCCATGTTATACTCATTCATGATCTCCTCGATCTCCTCGTTACCCTTAGCTACGAGCTGTTCCTTCTCCTCAGGGATGATGATATCACCCAAGTTGAACGACAGACCACCCTGGAAGGCCATCTTGTAACCGAGATCCTTAATACCATCAAGGAAGTCAGCAGCACGAGCAACACCCACCTTCTTGATAACATCGCTAATGATGTCACGCAAAGACTTCTTAGAGATAATGGTGTTGAGGAAGCCGCACTCATCGGGTACAATTTCGTTAACGATAACACGACCCACAGAGGTCTCACGCATCATCTTCACGATGTTGCCGTTTTCGTCAAGGTCATTTACCAACACCTTCACCGGAGCGTGGATGTCTACCTTACCCTCGTTGTAAGCGATAAGAGCCTCTTCGGGACCGTAGAAAATAAGGCCGTGACCCTTAGCGCCTTCGCGCAACTTGGTGATGTAGTACAAACCGAGTACCATATCCTGTGCGGGCACAGTGATAGGCGCACCGTTTGCGGGGTTGAGGATGTTATGTGATTGAAGCATCAACATCTGTGCTTCAAGAATTGCTTCATTGCTCAAGGGCAAGTGAACAGCCATCTGGTCACCGTCGAAGTCGGCGTTGAACGCAGTACATGCCAACGGGTGCAACTGGATAGCCTTACCCTCAATCATCTTGGGCTGGAAGGCCTGGATACCGAGACGGTGAAGTGTCGGAGCACGGTTGAGGAGCACCGGATGACCCTTCATTACATACTCGAGGATATCCCAAATGATCGGTTCCTTACGGTCAACGATCTTCTTCGCAGACTTAACGGTCTTTACAATACCGCGCTCAATCAACTTACGGATGATGAACGGCTTGTAAAGCTCAGCTGCCATCAACTTAGGCAGACCGCACTCACCCATCTTCAACTCAGGACCTACGACGATTACCGAACGAGCTGAATAGTCAACACGCTTACCGAGGAGGTTCTGACGGAAACGTCCCTGCTTACCCTTCAATGAGTCAGAGAGTGACTTCAAAGGACGGTTAGCCTCAGACTTAACCGCGCTTGCCTTACGTGAGTTGTCGAACAATGAGTCAACAGCCTCTTGAAGCATACGCTTCTCATTACGCAAGATCACCTCGGGAGCCTTGATTTCGATAAGACGCTTCAGACGGTTGTTACGGATGATAACACGACGATAGAGATCGTTCAAGTCTGATGTAGCGAAACGGCCACCATCGAGGGGAACCAAGGGACGCAACTCGGGAGGAGTTACGGGTACGATGCGCAAGATCATCCACTCAGGACGGTTGCGGTGCTTAGAGGCACGGAATGACTCCACTACCTGCAGACGCTTCAATGCATCGTTCTTACGCTGCTGTGAAGAGTCGTTGTTTGCACGGTTACGCAACTCGTATGAGAGAGCATCCAAGTCGAGGCCAGCGAGCAGGTCATATACTGCCTCAGCACCCATCTTGGCGATGAACTTGTTAGGATCGCTATCATCAAGATACTGGTTCTCTCTGGGGAGCTTATCCAAGAGGTCGAGGTACTCCTCCTCTGAAAGGAGCTGGAGTTTCTCAATACCCTCCTCAGCAGCAATACCGGGCTGGATTACTACATAACGCTCGTAGTAGATGATAGCATCGAGATTCTTGGTGGGAAGACCCAACAGATAACCAATCTTGTTGGGCAATGAACGGAAGTACCAGATATGAGCTACGGGTACCACCAACTCGATGTGACCCATACGCTCACGACGTACTTTCTTCTCAGTAACCTCTACACCACAACGGTCGCAGACGATACCTTTATAACGGATACGCTTGTACTTACCGCAATGACACTCATAGTCCTTTACGGGACCGAAGATGCGCTCGCAGAAGAGACCGTCACGCTCGGGTTTGTAGGTACGATAGTTGATGGTTTCGGGCTTCAGCACCTCACCGCTTGAGTTCTCGAGAATCTCTTCAGGAGAAGCCAAACCTATCGATATTTTTGAGAAGTTATTCTTTACTTTTGTATCTTTTCTAAAAGCCATAATTTTCTATACTGAAAGATGAAACGTCTTATTCGAGGGTAATGCTCAAGCCCAAGCCGCGCAACTCGTGCAACAATACATTGAGAGACTCAGGTATGCCAGGTGTAGGCATGGGATCACCCTTAACGATGGCTTCGTATGCCTTAGCACGACCTACTACGTCATCTGACTTAATGGTAAGAATCTCCTGCAAGATGTGGGCTGCACCGAATGCCTCGAGTGCCCAAACCTCCATCTCTCCGAAACGCTGACCACCAAACTGAGCCTTACCACCAAGAGGTTGCTGAGTGATGAGTGAGTACGGACCGATAGAACGGGCGTGCATCTTATCCTCAACCATGTGACCGAGTTTCAACATATAGGTCACACCCACAGTAGCGGGCTGGTCGAAACGATCACCAGTACCACCATCGTACAGATAGGTCTTACCATAGCGGGGCAGACCAGCCTTGTCGGTCCATACAGAGAGGTCGTCCAAGCTTGCACCGTCGAAGATAGGTGTAGCAAACTTAACGCCCAACTTCTTACCGGCATGACCGAGAACAGTCTCGAAAATCTGACCGATGTTCATACGAGAAGGCACACCCAGCGGGTTCAGTACGATATCTACGGGAGTACCATCCTCCAAGAACGGCATATCCTCCTGACGTACTACGCGTGACACGATACCCTTGTTACCGTGACGACCGGCCATCTTATCGCCGACACCAATCTTACGCTTCTTAGCAATATATACCTTTGCCATTTGCATGATGCCTGAGGGCAACTCATCACCGATGGTAATGGCAAACTTCTTACGTTTAATTTCAGCATCAAGCTCCTTGTACTTACGGAGGTAGTTGATGATGAGCTGGCTGATCATCTCATTCTTGTGCTCGTCGGTAGTCCAACCGCTGAGCTGAACAGATGAGAAGTCAAGTTCCTGCAATTCTTTCTTTGTGAACTTAGCGCCCTTAGCTACAACCTCTACACCAACGTAGTCCTTCACGCCCTGAGAAACAAGACCGTCGGTCAAAGCCAACAACTTGTCAACCAAGATCTTCTTGAACTCGCCAGCGCGCTCGTCGAACTCCTCGTCAATCTTAGGCATCAATGCCTTGTCAGCCAACTTAGAGCTACGTGTCTTGATAGCACGAGAGAAGAGCTTCTTGTCGATAACCACACCCTTCAATGAAGGTGAAGCCTTGAGTGAAGCATCCTTCACATCACCAGCCTTATCACCGAAGATGGCACGGAGCAACTTCTCTTCAGGTGAGGGGTCAGACTCTCCCTTCGGAGTGATCTTACCGATCAAGATATCACCGGGCTCAACGGTAGCACCGATACGGATGATACCATTCTCGTCGAGGTCCTTTGTAGCATCCTCACTTACGTTAGGAATATCAGAGGTCAACTCCTCCATACCACGCTTGGTCTCACGAACCTCGAGGATGAACTCCTCAACGTGTACTGAGGTGAGAACGTCTTCACGTACAACACGCTCGTTAAGTACGATAGCATCCTCATAGTTGTAACCCTTCCAAGGCATGTATGCAACCAAGAGGTTCTTACCCAATGCCAACTCACCCTTCTCGGTAGAGTAACCCTCGGTAAGGATATCACCCTTCTTGACACGCTGACCCTTCTCACAGATAGGACGAAGGTCGATAGTCATATTTTGGTTGGTACGCTGGAACTTGGGAACTCTGTACTCCTTCAATGCGGGATCGAAGCTTATAAATTCCTCCTCCTCGGTACGATCATACAGAATCTTAATAGTAGCAGCATCTACGTATTCTACAACACCATCACCCTCAGCAACGAGCTGTGTACGAGAATCCTCAGCGAGCTGCTTCTCAATACCAGTACCTACGATAGGAGCCTCACTGCGCATCAAGGGCACTGCCTGGCGCATCATGTTAGATCCCATCAACGCACGGTTAGCATCGTCATGCTCAAGGAAGGGGATGAGTGATGCAGCGATTGAAGCAATCTGCTGCGGAGAAACGTCCATCAGCTCAACCTCACCGGGCTCAACAACAGGATAGTCGGCATCACGACGAGCCTTAACTTTCTTGCGGATAAAGCCACCCTTCTCATTCAAAGGAGCATTACCCTGAGCGATAATCTTATCTTCCTCCTCCTCAGCAGAGAGATATACGAGTCCCTCGGGAGAGAGGTCAACCTTAGCGTTCTCTACCTTGCGGTAAGGAGTCTCGATGAAACCGAGGTGGTTGATCTTTGCATAGATACAAAGTGAAGAGATAAGACCGATGTTCGGACCTTCAGGAGTCTCAATAGGACACAGACGACCATAGTGAGTATAGTGTACGTCACGAACCTCGAAGCCTGCGCGCTCACGTGAAAGACCGCCAGGACCGAGTGCAGACATACGACGCTTGTGAGTGATCTCAGCGAGCGGGTTGGTCTGGTCCATGAACTGTGAGAGAGCGTTCGTACCGAAGAATGAGTTGATTACTGAAGACACAGTCTTAGCGTTGATCAAATCAGTCGGAGTGAACACCTCATTGTCGCGAACGTTCATACGCTCGCGGATAGTACGTGACATACGAGCCAAGCCGATAGCAAACTGATTTGCCAACTGCTCACCTACGGTACGTACACGACGATTGCTCAAGTGGTCAATATCATCGACAACAGCCTTTGAGTTAACCAACTCGATAAGATATTTGATAATCTCAATGATATCCTCCTTGGTGAGTACACCTACGCTGATATCAGTGCTGAGATTAAGTTTTTTATTGATACGGAAACGTCCTACCTCGCCCAAGTCGTAACGCTTGTCAGAGAAGAAGAGGTTGTTGATAACCTCGCGTGCACTTGCATCATCAGCGGGGTCAGCATTACGGAGCTGACGATAGATGTAGAGCACAGCCTCCTTTTCAGAGTTACTGGGGTCTTTCTGTAGGGTGTTGAATATGATTGAGTAGTCAGACTGGTTGGCATTGGCTTTGTGAACCAAGATTGTCTCAACGCCTGACTCGAGAATTTCTGCGATTACGTCTTCTTCCAATACTGTCTCACGATCGAAGAGCACCTCGTTACGCTCGATAGATACCACTTCACCGGTATCAGCATCTACGAAGTCCTCTACACGTGTCTTCAGAATTCTGGCAGCCAACTTGCAGCCCAACACCTTCTTCATGTTGGTCTTGTTGACTTTCACTTCCTCAGCCAAGTTGAAGATTTCAAGGATGTCCTTATCGTTTTCAAAGCCGATGGCGCGCAACAAAGTTGTTACAGGCAACTTCTTCTTACGATCGATGTATGCATACATCACGTTGTTGATGTCTGTAGCAAACTCAATCCATGATCCCTTGAAGGGGATAATACGTGCAGAATAGAGCTGCGTACCATTAGCATGAACGCTCTGACCAAAGAATACACCAGGTGAACGGTGTAGCTGAGAAACAACGACGCGTTCAGCACCATTGATGATGAACGTACCTTGCTCGGTCATGTAAGGGATAGGACCCAAGAAAACATCCTGTATTACGGTATCGAAATCCTCGTGATCGGGGTCGGTACAATACAGTTTGAGCTTAGCTTTCAAGGGGACACAATAGGTCAAGCCGCGCTCCAAGCACTCGTCAGTTGAGTAGCGGGGCGGGTCGATATAGTAGTCCAAAAACTCAAGCACGAAGTTATTACGGGTATCTGCAATGGGGAAATTCTCTGCAAACACCTTGTAAAGACCATCGTTCTTACGTTTTTCGGGGGGTGTGTCTAATTGGAGGAAGTCTTTGAATGACTTCAATTGTACTTCCAAGAAGTCCGGACATTCTACCGGATTCTTAATTGAAGCAAAGTTAATTCTTTGGTTTACAGTATTTGAAGACATTGGATGATAGTTTTAAGAACTTAAATTAAGATTAGGCACAAAAAGGTTAAGAACCCCAAAACAAGGGGATTCTTAACCATTACCTGACGAGAGGTGGCAATTACTTAAGTTCTACCTCAGCACCAGCCTCTTCGAGAGCCTTCTTCAAGTTCTCAGCCTCGTCCTTAGAAAGACCTTCCTTAACTACGCTGGGAGCGCCGTCTACCATGTCCTTAGCCTCCTTCAAACCGAGACCGCAAACTTCCTTAACAGCCTTAACTACCTGGAGCTTAGCTGCACCTGCGCTCTTCAATACTACATCAAAAGATGTCTTCTCCTCAGCTGCCTCAGCTGCGCCAGCAGCGGGACCAGCAGCAACTGCTACTGCAGCAGCAGCGGGCTCGATACCATATTCTTCCTTAAGGATTGTTGCAAGTTCATTAACTTCCTTTACTGTCAAGTTAACAAGTTGTTCTGCAAAAGCTTTCAAATCTGCCATTTTCGTATAATTTTAA
>JAFZFZ010000028.1 GCA_017557005.1 Bacteroidaceae bacterium
ATACCCTCGCGTAGGATGCCTATGCCTACAAGCCCCAGCACGACACCTATGAAGACCGTGGCCAAGGTCTCAAACTTGCCGTGACCATAGTGGTGGTCGTCGTCCTCTTTCTTCGATGAGATGCGCACAAAGATGACCACTACGATGTCCGTCACGAAGTCCGATAGCGAGTGTACCGCATCGGCCACCATGGCGGCACTGTGGCTGATGATACCCGTCACAAACTTCAGCACGAGCAGCAATAGGTTCACTGCTCCGCCTACGATGGTTACGCGGTATATTCCTTTTTCTCGGTCGGTAGTTTGGTTCATAGGTTTGTTATTATCATTATGCCATAGGCGTTGTCACCAACATAGCATGAGGCTATCAGCAGGGGAATAGCACGACATCGCCATCAAGAGAGGCCTTCACATCGATGATGCGTTGGTTGCGGCTGCCGCGGAAGTGCAGTGAGAGGTCGCGCTCGGCCTCGATGTAGCGGCCATCGACGATGACATCGCATAGCTCTACAAGCTGGCGGCGAAGGGGGTGGGAGAGGAGCTCTTCGAAGCGGTAGCCCGTGTAGCACCATATCGTTTTATTGGTATTGCGCTTTATAAGGCTCGCTAAGGCGATAAAACCTTCGGGATGGTACATGGGGTCGCCACCGGTGAAAGTAACGTTCATATCGGCCTCTACGACGCGATGGTAGAGCTCGTCTACGGAGATGGCTTCGCCACCCTTCTCGTCCCACGACTGGGGGTTATGGCAGCCGGGACAACGATTTTCGCACCCCGCGCAGTAGAGCGAGGTGCGAAGTCCGATGCCATCGACTGAAGTACCGTACTTGATACTCAGGATGCGTATGTTATTTGTGGATGATGCGGTCATTGAGCTCGGCCAGCTTTGATTTGTTCCAACGCTCGGTAGTACCCACGAGGTAGCCCGTGATGCGCTGCAGCTTGTCGATGTTGTCGCTACCACACTTAGGGCAGGTATCGAGTGTGTCTTGTGCATCCTCGTAGCCACAGTTCATACAGCGGTTGCGGTTGTGGTTCACCGAGCAGTAGCCGATGTTGTTCTTGTCCATGAGGTTTACGATGTCCATGATAGCTTGCGGGTTGTGGGTAGCATCGCCATCAATCTCGATGTAGAAGATGTGTCCACCGCGGGTGAGGTCGTGGTAGGGAGCCTCTACCTCAGCTTTGTGCTTGGGCGAGCAAGCGTAGTATACGGGTACGTGGTTGGAGTTGGTGTAGTAGATCTTGTCGGTCACACCGGGTATCTCGCCAAACTTCTTGCGGTCGTTGCTGGTGAACTTACCCGAGAGACCCTCGGCGGGGGTGGCAAGTATACTGAAGTTGTGCTGATACTGCTCAGAGAACTCATTGGCACGGTCGCGCATGTAGGTGACGATGCGCAAGCCCAGCTCCTGTGCCTCCTGGCTCTCGCCATGGTGTTTGCCTGTCAGCGCGATAAGACATTCGGCCAAACCGATGAATCCGATGCCGAGGGTGCCTTGATTGATGACGCGGCCTACGGTGTCTTCGGGCTTGAGGTCGTCGCAGCCACTCCACAGTGCCGACATCAGCAAGGGGAACTGCTTTACCAATGCGGTCTTCTGGAAGTCGTAGCGGTCGCACAACTGGCGTGCGGTAATCTCGAGCAGTTCGTCGAGCTTGGCGAAGAAGGTGTCGATACGGCGCTTCTGATCCTCAATCTCCATGCACTCGATGGCGAGGCGCACGATGTTGATGGTTGAGAATGAGAGGTTGCCGCGAGCGATAGAGGTCTTCTCACCAAAGCGGTTCTCGAATACGCGGGTGCGGCATCCCATGGTAGCCACCTCGTACTGGTAGCGCTTGGGGTCCTGTTCGTTCCACTTCTCATGCTGGTTGAAGGTGGCGTCGAGGTTCACGAAGTTGGGGAAGAATCGACGGGCTGCCACCTTACATGCAAACTGGTAGAGGTCGTAGTTGCGGTCCTCGGGAAGGTAGCTCACGCCGCGCTTCTTCTTCCAAATCTGAATGGGGAAGATAGCGGTAGAGCCATTGCCCACACCCTCGTAGGTCGATTGCAGCAGTTCGCGGATGATGCAGCGGCCCTCAGCAGAGGTGTCGGTACCGTAGTTGATGGATGAGAATACCACCTGATTGCCACCGCGAGAGTGGATGGTGTTCATGTTGTGGATGAATGCCTCCATCGACTGGTGCACGCGGTTGATGGTGCGGTTGATGGCGTGTTGCTTGAAACGCTCGTCGCCCTGCAAGAAGATAAGGTCAGCAGTGACATAATCCTCAATCTCAGCATCGTACAGATGCTTCAAGTCCATACCGGTGAGGTTTTCGATATTCTTGATCTCTTCGATATAGCTCTTGCGCACATAGGGGGCGAGGTAGAAGTCGAAGGCAGGGATGGCCTGTCCGCCATGCATCTCGTTCTGCACCGTCTCCATAGAGATACATGCCATGATAGAGGCGGTCTCGATACGCTTTGTGGGGCGGCTCTCGCCATGTCCAGCCTGTATGCCATGCTCGAGCACCTTATCTAACGGGTGCTGCAGACAGGTGAGCGACTTGGTGGGGTAGTAGTCCTTGTCGTGGATGTGCAGATAGTTGTTGCGCAGGGCCCACAAGGTTTGCTCCGAGAGCAGATAGTCGTCTACGAAGGGCTTGGTGGTCTCTGAAGCAAACTTCATCATCATGCCTGCCGGAGTATCGGCATTCATGTTGGCATTCTCGCGAGTCACATCGTTTGACTTGGCATTGATGATCTCGAGGAACATCTCGCGCGTCTTGGCTCTACGAGCAATGCTGCGCTTGTTGCGGTAGGCCATATAGCTTCGGGCCACCTCCTTGCGGGGTGATGCCATCAGCTGGTTTTCTACCATGTCCTGAATCTCCTCTACCGACGATTGTTCCTTACCGCGAAACTCGATGCGGTCAACAATCTTTGCCACCAATGCTTCGTCCTCTCCACGCTCGGTGGTGAGCATCGCCTTGCGTATGGCAGCAGCAATCTTCTCGCGGTTGAAGCCCACGATACGTCCATCTCTCTTGACTACAGTTTGTATCATAACCTTATATATTTTATTCTTATTCTTTACCAGCAGCGCTACATCCGGAGAGAGTAGAGGCCACAGCAGAATCTTGACTCGCTGAATAGAACCAAGTGCCTCGTCAATGCCCTATCTCCCGAAAGCATTGCATCATTGTAAGCATTAAGGCAGGTCTTCTGACTCGTCTCCTCCGTGCGGTCTTCCCACCTTGCGGCAGTGACCAACGTCAGATGGCACGGAGTCTCGATAGAGACATACAGCTACGGGTATAGTCTCGGCCTTGCACCGAAGTTCCCTTTTCATCCGCCACGGCAGCTACCATGGACAAACACCTTAAGCCGCTACAAAATTAGCAATATATATCGGATTACGAAAGAGAATTAGGCGAATTATTAAACCTTTCTTTTTACTTGCATTTTTGATAGACCATCCCGACAGAGTGGCCGAGCTCCTCACAGAGATTATTGGATAGGCATACCAGCCTGTGTAGGCTTCTGATATACTCTCACCCAATCCACATCCATGCGATAGGTATGTGTGGTGTCGGCAGGAGCGGCCCAACTTCCATTGCCGACCGATTGGTTGAGGATAAGGTAGAATGTTTGTTCGAAAGGCCATTGGCCTTGGGCAAGAGCTTCGGGGTCGGTGCTACGCGAGTAACTTCCTACCAATGTGTCGTCTACATACCAGCGCATGGCTCCCTCTTCCCATTCGAAACCGTAGATGTGGTAGCGGTCGAGGGGGTACTGTGCGCTGAATGAGGAGCGAGGCTCACGAGTATGCCCTAATGTGTATGTCCATCGGCTATGCACCGTGTGGTAGGTGACAGATTGTGTGTCGATGGTTTCAAAGATATCAATTTCTCCGCAGGCAGGCCACCCAGCTTGGGGTGATTGGGGCATCATCCATATGGCGGGGAAGGTGCCTGTGTGGGTGTCAACTTTGGCGCGCACCTCTACCTTGCCGTGCTTGAAACTAAAGAGGTCGCGCGTCTCTATGGCGCCTGTGAACATGGCGGTCTTGTCGGTTGTTGTGTCGCTATTGGGGATAGCCTTGAGCACAAGGTTTCCCTTATCTATGTAGGCCACGGCGATGGTATCCTTTATCCATCGATTCCACGTGGAGTGGTAGCGCTTGCAACTGCGCCACTTTGTAGAGTCGGGGCGACTGCCATCCATGCCGTCAAATTCATCGGAGAAGACGAGAATGTATTCGGCTTGTTTCTCGTGCTGCTTCTCGTGTGGACGTCGGGAGGCGCATGCGCTTATTAGTAGGATGACAAATAAATATAATGCCTTCATGCTCACTCTACCAATGCAAAATCGAGTTGTTTCTTCTCCAAGTTGCAGCGGGCTACTTGTACTTTGACGGTGTCGCCTAAGGCATAGCGTTTGCGGGTGCGGCGGCCTACGAGGCAGTAGTTGCGCTCGTCAAACTCATAGTAGTCGTCATCGAGGTCGCGCATGGGTACGAGGCCCTCGCACTTGTTCTCAATGATTTCGGCATAGATTCCCCATTCGGTGACACCGCTGATGATGGCGTCGTAGGCAATACCCATGCGGTCGGCCATGTACTCTACCTGCTTGTACTTGATGCTGGCGCGTTCGGCCGATGCTGCAAGTTGCTCCATGGATGAAGAGTGGTCGCACAACTCCTCGTACTTGGGCTTGCTGGCCGAGCGGCCTCCGTCGAGGTAGCGCGTGAGCAGGCGGTGTACCATCATATCGGGATAGCGGCGTATGGGCGAGGTGAAGTGGGTGTAATAATCGAATGCGAGGCCGTAGTGTCCGATGTTGTCGGTGCTGTAGCGGGCCTTCTGCATGGCACGCAGCGATACGGTCTCGATGAGGTGCTGCTCGCGTTTACCTTTGACGTCGGCCAAGAGACGGTTGAACGACTTGGC
Organism: Bacteroidaceae bacterium; assembly: GCA_017557005.1. Classification (GTDB taxonomy): domain Bacteria; phylum Bacteroidota; class Bacteroidia; order Bacteroidales; family Bacteroidaceae; genus UBA1189. The sequence goes on from JAFZFZ010000028.1 coordinate 4,941, forward strand.
GATGTCGGTCTTGTCACCGGTGGTGCGCACCTTGTGGCCGAAGGGCAGGGCGAGGCGGGCCAGGTTGTCGAGCTTCTCGGGGTCGGGCACATCGTGTATACGGTAGGGGAATACCTTGGCCTTCTTCGATGGCACGTTGCCGATGGTTTCGGCCACGGTACGATTGGCCAAAAGCATGAATTCCTCGATGAGTTGGTGTGCCTCTTTGGACTCCTTGAGGTGTACGCTCACGGGGTGTCCCTTTTCGTCGATGTCGAAGCGCACCTCTACGCGGTCAAAGTTGATGGCGCCACCGGCAAATCGCTGTGCGCGAAGCTGTTGGGCCAAACTGTTTAATATCATCAGTTCGTTGGTGTATTCATCGCCAGGCAGTGCCTCATTGGTGCCGCGCTGCTGGCGTTCGATAATGGCTTGCACCTCTTCGTAGGTGTAGCGGCGGTTGCTATTGATGACGGTATGGGCTATCTGATGATACTTGATATGTGCCTTTTCATCGATGTGGAAGATGACGGAGTAGGTGAGTTTATCTTCATTGGGGCGCAGCGAACAGATGTTGTTGCAGAGGCGCTCGGGGAGCATGGGGATGGTGCGGTCGACGAGGTAGACCGATGTGGCTCGGTGCTGTGCCTCCTTGTCGATGATGCCTCCTTCGCCTACATAATGGGTGACGTCGGCAATGTGTACGCCTACTTCCCACAGGTTGTTTCCGAGGGGACGGATGGAGAGGGCGTCGTCAAAGTCCTTGGCATCGTGGGGGTCGATGGTGCAGGTGAGCACGTCGCGCATGTCGAGGCGGCGGGCTATCTCATCGGCAGGAATCTCGTCGCTGATATGGTTGGCTGCTTGCTCTACGGCAATGGGGTATTTGTAGGGCAGACCAAACTCGGCGAGGATGGCATGCATCTCGGTGTCGTTGTTGCCAGCCTTGCCCAGTATGTCCACTACGTGGCCTATGGGGTTGCGGGCATCGTCGGGCCAATCTACAATCTTCACTACGGCCTTGTCGCCGCTCTTACCACCTTTGAGGCGGTCGCGGGGAATGAAGATGTCGTTATCCAGTGTGCGGCTCTCGGTGAGTAGGAAGGCGTAGTTGCGCTCTACCTTGAGGATGCCCACGAAGGTGTCGTTGGCACGTTCGAGGATCTCTACCACCTCGCCCTCGGGCATGCCACGGCCACGGCGACGAGCAAAGAGGCTCACACGTACGCGGTCACCGTGCAGAGCGTGCATCGAGTTGCGCTCGGCGATGTATACCGATTCTTCTTCGGCCTCGGGAGCAAAGAGTATGCGACCATTGCCACTGCGCTGGATGGTGCCCACAAGTTCGCGCTGTTGGAATACAAGGCGGAAGTGTCCGTTGGAGGTCTCTACCAAGCTGCCCTCAATGAGCAGGTCACCGATAATGTCGGCACAAAGCATCTTCTGCGGGTGGGTGGTGAGGTGCAGTTCCTTCCAGATGCGACTGTATGTAAGGGTACGGTCGCTATGGTGTTGGAAGAGGTCGATGAGGGCATCGAACATCACGCGCTTGCTCATGCGCTTGGCTTTCTTGGCAGATGATTTTCCCATGGTGGATATGTGTTAAGATGTTTTCGTATGCTAAAGTAGACATTTATCTTGAGACTGTCGTCATCTGTTAACCTTTTTTTATCGAAGAATGTTTCAGAAGAGCTTTTTTGTAGGCTTGATTTGTGTATTTTGAAGGCTTGAGAAGATTTTTATCAGCCTTGCCGTTGTTTTAATTAGGCTACGCCTCGGAAAACTGCAAGTAAACTTGCGTTTTCTCTCGGTTTGCACTAATTTTGTAGCGAATTAGCAGAAAACTATATGCAAGACATCAGAAACATTGCCATTATTGCGCACGTCGACCACGGCAAGACAACGTTGGTAGACAAGATGATGCTCGCCGGAAACCTGTTTCGCGAGAACCAGAACGGTGGGGAGTTGGTACTCGATAACAATGACTTGGAGCGTGAACGAGGTATAACGATTCTTTCCAAGAATGTGTCGATCGACTATAAAGGCTCGAAAATCAATATCATCGATACTCCGGGTCACTCGGACTTTGGTGGTGAGGTAGAGCGCGTGCTCAACATGGCTGACGGATGTATCTTGCTCGTCGATGCTTTCGAAGGTCCCATGCCGCAGACACGTTTCGTGCTGCAGAAGGCTTTGCAACTTGGATTGAAGCCCGTGGTAGTGGTAAATAAGGTAGACAAACCCAACTGCCGCCCCGAGGAGGTGTACGAGATGGTGTTCGACCTCATGTTTGCGCTCGAGGCAACTGAGGAGCAACTCGATTTCCCCGTAGTATATGGTTCGGCAAAGAACAACTGGATGGGGGCCGATTGGAAGACCCCGACAGACAATATCCATTATTTGCTCGATGTGATCCTTGAGCATATCCCTGCTCCTGAGCGTCTTGAGGGTACTCCGCAGATGCTTATCACCTCGCTCGACTATTCATCATACACAGGTCGTATCGCCGTAGGTCGCGTACATCGTGGTACCTTGAAGGAGGGTATGACCATCACACTTGCTCACCGCAACGGCTCAACCGAGAAGGCCAAGATCAAGGAGTTGCACACCTTTGAGGGATTGGGCCGCAAGCGTGCCGAGGAGGTGTCTTCAGGAGACATCTGTGCGATTGTTGGTTTGGAAAACTTTGAGATTGGCGACTCAGTGTGCGATGCCGAGAATCCCGAGCCCATGCCCACCATTGCCATTGATGAGCCCACCATGAGCATGCTCTTTGCCATCAACGATTCGCCTTTCTTCGGTAAGGAGGGTAAGTTTGTGACTTCGCGCCACATCCACGATCGCTTGATGAAGGAGCTTGACAAGAACCTTGCTCTGCGCGTAGTAAAGGATGAAGAGAGCGATAAGTGGATTGTGTATGGCCGTGGTGTATTGCACCTCTCAGTGCTCATCGAGACCATGCGTCGCGAGGGTTACGAGTTGCAGGTAGGCCAGCCGCAGGTAATCTATAAGACCATCGATGGCGTCAAGTGCGAACCTATTGAGGAACTTACCATCAGCGTGCCCGAGGAGTATTCGAGCAAGATGATTGATATGGTGACACGCCGTAAGGGTGAACTCACCTCAATGGAGACTCAGGGCGACCGCGTGAACATCGCCTTCAATATTCCCTCGCGTGGTATCATCGGTTTGCGTACCAATGTATTGACAGCTTCTGCCGGTGAGGCCATCATGGCACACCGCTTCAAAGGATACGAGCCCTACAAGGGTGATATCGACCGCCGTTCAAACGGTTCGATGATTGCCATGGAGTCAGGCACAGCTTTTGCCTATGCCATCGACAAGTTGCAGGATCGTGGTAAGTTCTTCATCTATCCGCAAGACGAGGTATATGCTGGTCAGGTAGTGGGTGAGCACGTGCACGACAATGACTTGGTAATCAATGTCACAAAGAGCAAGAAGCTTACGAATATGCGTGCCAGCGGATCGGATGACAAGGCACGTATCGTGCCACCCATCATCTTCTCACTCGAGGAGGCTCTCGAATATATCAAGGAGGACGAATACGTAGAGGTGACTCCCAAGTCAATGCGTATGCGTAAGATTATCCTTGATGAGATCGAGCGCAAGAGAGCGAACCGTTCGTAATCTATTGTAGTCGGAAATCAGGTGCGCCGGATATTATATATAGGAGTATTTTTGCTTTGTCTCTGCTCATGCGGGGACAAAGCAAATACTTTTGTGCTCGAGGGTCGTGTAGGAAAATTGCCTCACGATACCCTATATATATATGGTGCCGATGCCTTGTATGAGCGCATCGATACGGTAGTGGCTCACGATGGAGAGTTTTGCTATACGGCAAAGGTCGACACGGTGACTCCCTTGTGGGTACTCTTCCCCAACAAGCATCGCGAGATGGTGTTTGCCGACAAGGGACTGAGTGCAACATTGTATGGCGACACGGCATCGGCAGGTCATATCCATATCGAAGGCGGCGAGCAGAATGCGCTACTTCGCTCCTTTTATAACCGCATCGATAGCCTCGATGCACATGAGGTAGTTGCGGTGGCCGACTCCTTTATCCGTGCGAATCCTTACTCTGAGGTCAGTATATATCTGTTGCGTGAATATTTCGTTCAGGTACCAAAGCCCGACAACACGAAGATAAAGACACTCATTGGTTCGATGAGTGGTAACTTGCAAGACAACAATTATATACGACAACTTCAGCATACGCTCAATGCCTATAAGCCTTTGACCAAAAATAGTGTCGTGGCCAATTACAATGTGATCGATGCCAGTGGGAAGAATGTCTCAACAGCAGACTATAAAGATACCTATTTGCTTGTCACCTTTTGGGCTTCGTGGGATGAGGAGAGTCGTGCTCGACAGCGCGAACTTATCGCTCTGAAAGAGAAATACGCGAAACATAACTTTGATATTCTGAGCATATCGCTCGATACTGAGCGTGCGGCATGGATGAAGGCCATCGAGGAGGACTCTCTCACTTGGCGTCAAGCAAATGATTTTGATGGATGGAGCACCAGTCTCGTGCAGCGGATGCAAGTGGTTCAGTTACCTTCCAATATGTTGCTCAATCCTCAGCGACGTGTACAGGCAATCAATCTCTACGGTGATGACCTAGATGAAAAAATAGGCGAATTGACCGAAGAAAAGAAGCCTGAGAAGACAATCAAGAAAACACCTGCTACCATCAGGAAGCAGAAACTAAAATAAGATATATTATGCTGGTAAAAGTATATGGCGCGGCCGTACAAGGTGTTGATGCTACGATTGTGACCATCGAGGTGAACACTTCGCGAGGAATAAAATTCTTTCTCGTAGGTCTGCCCGATGCTGCTGTAAAGGAAAGCAATGAGCGTATCCGTGCTGCTCTACTCAATACCGGCTATAAGTTTCCTAGCAATCAGATAACAGTCAATATGGCCCCGGCCGATATCCGTAAAGAGGGCTCGGCTTATGATTTACCCATAGCTATAGGCATCTTGGCTGCGGGCGATGTGGTGGCTACCGATAAGTTGTCGCGCTATCTCATCATGGGAGAATTGGGACTTGATGGCAACCTGATGCCTATCAAAGGAGCCTTGCCCATTGCCATCAAGGCACGCGAGTTGGGCTATGAGGGCTTCATCCTACCCAATCAGAATGCCCGCGAAGCAGCTGTGGTCAATAACCTCAATGTGTATGGTGTAGACAATATCGTGCAGGTGATACGCTTCCTTAATGGTGAAGATACACTTGAACCTACGGTTGTAAACACCCGTGAGGAGTTCTATGCACATCAAGACAGCTTTGATTATGACTTCTCCGAGGTGCGTGGACAAGAGAATGTGAAGCGTGCTTTTGAGGTGGCAGCAGCTGGTTCTCACAACATTATTCTTATAGGTCCCCCTGGTTCGGGTAAGTCCATGATGGCAAAGCGTCTGCCTTCGATACTTCCTCCGCTTTCCTTGTCAGAGAGCCTAGAGACTACTAAGATTCACTCTGTAGCAGGGCGTTTAGGTAAGGATGCTTCGCTTGTAGCTATGCGTCCGTTCCGTAGTCCCCACCACACAATATCTTCAGTGGCGCTCGTAGGTGGAGGCACTAACCCTCAGCCTGGAGAGATAAGCCTTGCGCATAATGGGGTGTTGTTTTGTGACGAATTGCCTGAGTTCAACCGCAGTGTGCTTGAGATGCTGCGCCAACCACTTGAGGATCGTCATATATCCATTGCCCGTGCCAAGTATAATATCGACTATCCGGCAAGTTTCATGTTGGTGGCCTCTATGAACCCCTGCCCGTGTGGCTATTACAATCATCCCACAAAGCCTTGCGTGTGCAGTCCATCACAAGTGCAGAAATATCTCAATAAGATAAGCGGACCTTTGCTTGATCGCATTGATATTCAGGTTGAAATTACTCCGGTTCCGTTTGACGAACTTACCAATGTGGCTCCAGCAGAGAGCAGTGTATCCATCCGAGAAAGGGTGTTGCGTGCTCGCCAGATACAGCAGCAACGCTTTGCAGACGAACCCGGTGTGCATAGCAATGCGCAGATGACACCTCGCTTGCTACAAAAGTATGCCCAACTCGATGAGCGTGGAAAGAATATGTTACAGAATGCCATGGACAAGCTCAACCTCTCGGCTCGTGCTTATGATCGTATCCTTAAGGTGGCTCGTACGATTGCCGACCTTGATGGTAGTCCTAATATTCAGTCGGCACATATAGCTGAGGCTATTGGCTATCGTAGTCTCGACCGCGAAAGTTGGGGTGAATTTTCAAGATAAATACTTTCGTTCACTCGAAAATTTACACTAATTTTGTAGAGTCTTAAATTAATACCTTAGTCATCATGGAAATCGGGTTCAAAAATATCGTACCAGAGTATCCTGCAAAAGAAAGAACAATTTATTTTCCTAATATAGAATTGAAAAGAGCAATGAAATTATTATTATTAGGCAGTGGCGGACGTGAGCATGCCTTGGCTTGGAAGATTAGCCAAAGTCCGAAAGTGGAGAAACTTTATATTGCTCCCGGTAATGCGGGTACGCGCGAGGTGGGTGAGAATGTAGCCCTTTCGGCAACCGACTTTGAGGGCATTAAAGCTTTCGTGCTCGACAATGCCATTGATATGGTAGTAGTAGGTCCTGAGGATCCGTTGGTAAAGGGTGTATACGACTTCTTCCGTGATGATGAGCAGTTGCAAAACATCCCTGTTATTGGTCCCTCGAAGGCTGGCGCTACTCTCGAAGGTAGCAAGGACTTTGCCAAGGCCTTCATGATGCGTCACAATATTCCTACTGCACGATATCAGACCTTTACGCAAGAGACATTGGATGAGGGTATCGCTTTCCTCCATACACTTGAGGCTCCCTATGTATTGAAGGCCGATGGACTTTGTGCAGGTAAGGGTGTGCTTATCCTCGACACCATTGAGGAGGCAGAGAAGGAATTGCGCGAGATGTTGGGCGGTATGTTTGGCTCGGCATCTGCCAGCGTAGTTATCGAGGAATTCTTGAGTGGCGTAGAGTGCTCAGTTTTCGTACTTACTGATGGTAAAAACTATAAATTATTGCCCGAGGCTAAGGACTACAAGCGTATTGGCGAGGGTGATACTGGTCTTAATACTGGTGGCATGGGCTCTATCTCACCCGTTCCCTTTGCTGATGCTGCTTGGATGCAGAAAGTGGAAGATCGCATTGTGCGTCCTACCGTAGAGGGACTTGCTGCTGAGGGTATTGACTACAAAGGATTTATCTTCTTTGGTCTCATCAATGTGAAGGGTGAGCCTATGGTAATCGAGTACAATGTGCGCATGGGTGACCCTGAAACAGAAAGTGTGATGTTGCGTCTGAAGAGCGATATCGTAGATCTTTTCGAAGGTGTGGCTGAGGGAAATCTCGATGAGCGCGCTATCGAATTTGATCCCCGCAGCGCAGTATGTGTGATGCTTGTATCAGGTGGCTATCCTGGCGACTATGTGAAGGGATATCCTATCACTGGTTTTGAAAAGGTAGAGGGTAGCTTCCTCTTCCATGCCGGTACCACAGTGAAGGACGGACAGGTAGTAACCAATGGCGGACGTGTTATTGCAGTGAGCTCATATGGCGATACTCAGTTGGAGGCTTTGGCTACTTCCTTTAAGAATGCCCAGGCATTGCACTTCACTGATATGTATTGCCGTAGCGATATCGGTAAGGATATCTTAGGTTGATAAGATTATAGGTTAAGGGTTGGTCTATGGTGAAGAAAATCGCCCTTTTCATCGCACAAAGCAGAGTAGCGGCAGTTATTGCATCGCTACTCTGTCTTGGCTTGTGGATATATAGTCTGACGGGGCTTGATGGTCAGTCGGTGGCGTCTGAATCGAAGATATGGGGCTATGCCATAGTCATACTCTACCTGCTTGCAGGCATTGCTATGGTCAGACTCACGAAGAAGCATGCCATCAATACCAAGCACCAACTTTTGCCTATGACATTGCTTATGATGGGAGGTGCGCTATCTCCGCAGCTTCCCACTATGTCGGTAGGTGCCATACAGCTTGTGCTCATCATGGTAGCATACCATATCTTGTTGGATACATATCGTGTACGCTATGCCATGAGTAGCTATTTCATGGCCTTCGCTCTATTAGGTGTAGGTAGTATCATCACACCGCAGCTTCTATTTGTAGTTCCTCTGCTGATTTTGAGTGCCACCCCTTTACAATCGTTACATTTTCGGGCGTTTTGTGCTTCTTTGTTAGGCTTCTTACTCCCTTTTTGGGTGGCTTTCAGTGTATTGTTCCTTACCGATAGTACACATCGTATATCTGAATACTTGGCTTCGGCCATTCCTTCATCCTATCCATTCCCCACGGATGGGTTGTGTATTCCAATAAATGGTATCTCAGTCACTATTCCTATAGCAGCTATTCATTTGGTATGGATACTGCTCACCTTGATACCTGCTAGCATACATGTGATTACCAATGTAAACATAAAGGTGTCTGTCCGCGCCAGTTTGTATCATACATGCTTGTTGATACTGATATTGCTTCTCGCAATTCTTGTCTTTCCAGCATTGTATCATGTGCTATTGCCAACGTTGTTGTTCCTTACGCCTATCTTGGGCGCGAATTTCTTCGATGTTCACCTCTCTACATTGTGGCGTAGTGTCTATCTTGTGGTGATGACCTTAATTTGGTTAGTTTTCATAGGATTGCATTTATGGAGTCTCTTATAAACATCCTCATCGGTTATGGCTTTTGGGGAATGTTTATTTCTGCATTTCTTGCGGGTAGCATCCTCCCTTTCAGCAGTGAAACCGTTATGATAGTGCTTCTTGCCATGGGAGTGAATCCTTGGCAATTGTTGCTCTATGCTTCTATAGGAAATTCGTTGGGTGGCATTACCTGCTATTGCGTAGGGCTTCTGACTACACCGCAGCGTGTGCAACAGATTTTCCGTATCAAGCCCTCGTCAATGGAAAAAGCCAATCGGCTAGTCCTGCGTTGGGGACCATGGATGGGACTTCTGTGTTGGATACCCTTTCTCGGTGATGCCATCCTTGTCAGTTTAGGTATCATGCGTTGTCGTCCTATACTCACCAATCTCATGATGATTGTGGGGCGTACCCTACGTTATGCTATTTTGCTATTGTCGGCACTTGGTATTGGTAGAATATTTGTGTGATGGTGTCATTACACAAGCTCTCAAATAATACTCCCCTGCTACGTGATTAGTAGCAGGGGAGGCCTTTATAGTGAAGGAACATTGGTGGTGTTCCCTGAAGTTTTTCTTGTTTGGTATTAGTCGATATCGATAAGTTGCAGTTTCTTGTTGAAGGTAAGCTCCACGCGATTGCTGAGTGTTACCTCAAATTCACGATGGTCGCGCTCAATCTTGACTACCTGTGCTCCAGGATAGTGGGCATTGATGTAGTTGGTGATTTCGGTAGGTACGATACCTTCGGGTAATTGGTGATTTACACAATCGACTTCAGTCCAATAGCCTCGGTGATCAAACTCGACTTTACTTCCATCGGTGAAGATAACATCGTAGTTGAGTTCCATCACATCCAGTTCGCGTCGCAAGAGTGAAGTCTTGGCATCAGCAAAATAAGTAGACAAGAAGGTTTGTGCCTTTGAGGGTAATTGGGCGCGTGTGATTGGTTGGTAGTTATCGGCCTTAATGCAAGCTACAAACGAAAACACACATGCGAGGGTCAGCATCATTTTTTTCATAATAGTCATTTTTTTGTTGGGGTTAAACATCCTTTTGTATCATTTACGCGACAAAGTTCCTTCCCAATTCTGAAAAGATTTGGAAAAAGCGGCTGAAAAGGATTTTTTCAACAAAAAAGTATGCAGGAATGTTTTGACGTTGTACTTATGCGCTATTTTCGCATGCGTGCAATAGGAATATGTAGCTGCTCGCGATATTTGGAAATGGTGCGTCGGGCCACATTGAATCCGCGCTCGGCAAGCAGTACCACCAACTGTTCATCGGTGTAGGGGTTGGTCTTATCTTCTCCATCGACCAGTTCTCTGAGCAGGTTGTGCACCTCTTTGATGGATACCTCTTCGCCATCTATATTTGCTATTCCATCGCTAAAGAAATAGCGCAGAGGGAATATGCCGTAGTTTGTCTGTACATACTTGCCAATAGTAGCACGTGAGATGGTAGAGATATCCACTCCAATCTTTTCGGCTACATCTTTTAGTATGAGAGGGCGCAATAATGATTCGTCGCCTTCGAGGAAGAATGGGCGCTGCAAGTCGATGATAGCTTGCATGGTGAGTGTGAGTGTGCGCTCGCGTTGTTGCACTGCATTGATGAATTCGCGTGCAGCATCAATCTTTTGTCTTAAGAACTGTGCAGCATTACGACTATCGGCATTGGTTGATTTTGATTGTTCGTCAAGCATCTGCATGAAGTCCTGACTCACTCGCAAGTGGGGGATATTGCTATTGTTGAGGCTTAAGGTGATGGAGTCATCATAAGTCTCAACGATAAAATCAGGTACTATCTGCCCAGAACTTCTTTCGACACTCTCGCCAAAAGCGCTACCGGGACGCGGATTGAGGCGCACCAATTCTGCTACTGCAGCACTGACCTCTTCGGCTGTCCATCCGAGTTTCTGCTCTATCTTGTCCCATCGCTTGTGGGTAAATTCTTCGAAACACTCATTCATCAGCTTTTTTTGTTGCATGATGGCAGGTGTAGGCTCTTTGCGCTCAAGTTGTAGCAGCAGGCATTCTTGTAAGTTGCGCGCACCCAACCCTGCAGGGTCAAATTGCTGGATGATATGTAGAACCTCTTCAATGCAAGCATATTCTACGTCGATATCGTGATATATAGCCAATTCGTCGGATAAGGTGAGCAATGGCTTGTGTAGCAAGCCATCCTCATCGAGCGAGCCAATGATGTATTCTCCTATGGCAGTTTGCTCCTCAGTGAGGGGCTGTTCATGTAGTTGGTCTAATAGGTAATCATAGAATGATTGTGTGGTGGCATAGGAATAGGCTTGTTGCTCTGTGCTCTGTGGCAATCCATTCAGTTTGTAATCGGGGACATCGTCTTCGGAACTATAGTCACCCATGATAAGTTCTTCGTCAGATTCGCGGCCTCCTTCGTCATAGTTGGCATCAGAATCCGCTACGTCTGTGTCAGGGTCTTCATCAAGAGCGGGATTTTCTATCACTTCACCACGTACGCGTTCTTCCATCTCTACAGTTGTTAGCTGTAGCAGGCGTGCTATCAGCACCTGCAATGGCGACAACGATTGCGTTTGCAGCATCTGTTGCCCTTGTGTCTGTATTTGTGCAGAACGTCCTTTCATATCCGCGACAAAGGTACAACATTTCTTATAATTTGATTCGAAAAAATGGTTAAACTTTATTGACACACCTCAGTTGTGTATCATCAACAAGTTACCATTGAGTGTCGTGCGATATCGATATAGGGGGCGGCTGTCATTTGTTTGCGCAACACCACTATTGTTAAGATCGTATTGGCTTTTACATTTAGCGCATGTTGCAATGCCGTCAGTACTTATGGAGAGTCGTGTCGAGGGCTTGTCGCATTGTGGACAACCTAAGTCGTATGCATATACCTCTCCATCGCCAAAGTAAGGGCGGCCAATGATGATGCCCGCGAGGCCAAATTGAAACACACGATTTTGCACCTCCGTGTATGGGAACTCTTGTTCTGAACCATTGGGGAGTTTTACTCTATAGCCATTTTTGGTTGCAGTGGGGCGTACCGATAAGAAATATCCCCAGGTATTGATGCTATTGAATGGCGATTGGCTCACTTCGCACGAGAATGATACAGAATATTTAGTACAAAACACATGGTACGAACGTGTACATGCTTGTGTCATGAGCAGTATGAACAGTGCGAGTAGTGTTCTTTTCATTAATAGATATTTTTCGTTACAATCTATATATAATATAACGTTGTCATGCGTATTTTCGTATATGTACGGCTCGGTGTGGGGGAAATAAAAGAAGAGAGGGGCTTCCTCTCTTCTTTTGTAAGTTGTCCTACCTGGATTCGAACCAAGACAAACAGAACCAAAACCTGTTGTGCTACCATTACACCATAGGACAATCCTAATTGTGCCTCCTTTCGGAAAAGCGGTGCAAAGATAGATGTTTTTATCTATCCTTGCAAATTTTCAGCTATTTTTTTACTCGGCAATGAGCAAGAAGTAGTTCTTCTTACCGCGCTGCACCAGCAAGTACTTATCGTTGAGCAGATCCTTCACGGTGATCTCCTGGTCGAAGGCAGCAAGCTTCTCCTTGTTGAGTGCTACGCCACCGCCCTGAGCCATCTTGCGCATCTCGCCCTTTGAGGGGAACACGGCCGACTCCTCAGCGAAGAGGTCTACCGCCTTGATGCCAGCCTCAATCTTCTCGCGCGATACCTTAAATTGGGGCACACCCTCGAATACAGCCAGCAAGGTATCCTCATCGAGCTTCACCAGTGCGTCGTGGGTGTTGTTACCGAAGAGGATGCCCGATGCCTCCACAGCAGCTTCGTAGTCGGCCTCAGAGTGCACCATGATGGTCACCTCCTTGGCGAGGCGCTTCTGCAAGGTGCGCAAGTGGGGAGCCTCGGCATGCTCAGCGATGAGTGCCTCAATCTCCTCACGGCCGATAGCGGTGAAGATCTTGATGTACTTGGCAGCGTCGTCGTCGCTCACGTTGAGCCAGAACTGGTAGAACTTGTAGGGTGAGGTGTAGCGGGGGTCGAGCCATACGTTACCCGACTCGGTCTTACCGAACTTGCCACCGTCAGCCTTGGTGATGAGCGGACAGGTGAGTGCATATACCTCGTTGCCGCTGGTGCGACGGATGAGCTCAGCACCGGTGGTGATGTTACCCCACTGGTCGCTACCACCCATCTGTAGCTTACAGTTCTTATGCTCGTTGAGGTAGAGGAAGTCGTAGCCCTGCAGCAGCTGGTA
>JAFZFZ010000029.1 GCA_017557005.1 Bacteroidaceae bacterium
AATCTCTAAAGTGTATCTTTGCCATAGACTAAATTCAATGCCTAAAGATACAAAAACTTTAGGATATATCAAAGCCCCAGCTTGTGAAAGTAGGGGCTTTGTGAATATAACAAGAGGGTGCGTCGTTTTGACACACCCTCTATTTCTTTCCGAAGTTGTTGTTTTTTTTATTAATATTCCTCCTCGTCAAAGAAGAAGTCTTCGTTGCTGGGATAGTCGGGCCAGATATCTTCGATGCTTTCGTAGATTTCGCCTTCGTCTTCTATCTCTTGCAGGTTCTCGATAACTTCTGATGGTGCGCCCGAACGGATAGCATAGTCTATCAGTTCCTCTTTCGTTGCAGGCCAGGGTGCATCCTCCAATTTTGTAGCCAATTCAAGTGTCCAGTACATATTAGTCTATTTTTAAGTCGTTTTTAATAATGAGGTTGCAAAAGTATAACAATTTTCATCAAATGCAATCATTCTTCCAAGAAATTTCATCCACCGATTTCAATTTATTAATAAATCGGGCAAAAACAAATAGGAAATCAGAAAGCCTATTGATGAACGATGCCACCAGGGGGTCTATGGGGGTAGTTTCGGCCAATGAGATGATGAGTCGCTCGGCTCTGCGGCATACGGTGCGGCACACATGGCACTGCGATGCAGCCATGCATCCTCCCGGTAGTATGAAGGAGCGCAGCGGAGGGAGATGTTCGTCGATTTGGTCAATCAGCGATTCCAGGTGAGCTATGTGCTGCTCGCTGATGGCACATGGCGCAAGTGTTTCCGATTGCTTGCATGGCATGGCAAGGTGTGTGCCCACATCGAAGAGTCGCGACTGCATCCATTCAAAAAGTTTGTCGTCAAACAGGTCGTCGCACAACTCTTTGTCGGCTCTGATCATGCTTCGTAGCAAGCCGAGGTGTGAACTGAGCTCGTCTATGGTGCCATAGGCCTCGAGACGCAGACTGCATTTTTTCACTCTCTCACCCCCGATGAGCGATGTCTGTCCGCTATCGCCTCCTCGTGTATATATTTTACTCTTCTTGGTCATATCGTTTTTGATGCTTTATTTCCTTAGGTTGATCCAATAGCTGTTGGGGTGGCGGGCCTTGTCGAAGAATAGCAGTCCTATGCTTTTCAAGTCGTAGCATATGCCCGTTTCTATGCGCTCTTGTAGGCCTTCCCACCAACGTTGTTTCTCTTCGTCTTGATTGATGTCTTCGATAATGAATAGGGCGCTGTTGCCGATATAGGGCAATGCCAGCTCCACCGCCTCCTTGTAGTAGGGTGTGTGGGCAATGTGCAGCAGGTCTACCCTACCCTTTGATAGCAATGTATGCTTAAATAGTTCCAATTCATCGCCGTTTTTGGCTTTAATTTGTGGATGGTTTGCCAGGCGGATATCGCGCTGTTCCAAGAGTTCTTGGCTCCACTCCTTATCTATCGTGATGCACTCGCTTGCAGTGCTACCCATGGTCATGGCACAGGCTGAGAAACCGGCACCTGTACCTATCTCGATGATGGTGTGTGGCTGTATGTGGTTGGCCAGTCGGAATAGCAGGCGGTTGATGGTTTCCGGATAGCATGGCAAACCGATGGGAGTGTCCATCAGTTGGCGCAGGGCGTCGTAAGCATAATACGGTAACTTTTCTCTCAATACATGCTGTACGAAGTAGAAATCATTGGGGCTTTGTACCCCGAACCCCAGCGAGTTGCGTAAGCGTCTAATCCGTTTGTTTATCATAGCTTCTCTTTCGATGTGGCAAAAGTAACAAAAATAGCTGAGTATATCCGTTAGAATAAAAAAAAGATGTACATTTGCACCATATTATATATTAGGAATACTATGAAGAAGAGAATTTTATCATCACTAATCCTTTGTTGTGTTGTATGTCTTGTTTCGGCTGATCCTATCGGTCCAACCATGGCATTGAAAATTGCATCGTCTTATCTGAAGGAAGAGGTGCCCATGGCACGTGTCACCCCTCTCCGCAGAGGCACCACTCGTGCCATCTCGGAAGCCGACTCCGTGGCGCCGCTCTATATCATCAGTAGAGGCGAAAATGCTGGTTTTGTCATTGTCAGTGGCGACAACAGTCTGCCCGAAATCATCGGATACACCGACAGCGGCAATTTCGTAGAGGCCGATATGCCTCCTGCCTTGCTCGACATGTTGCAGGGATATGCCAACATCGTTGAAGAGGCTCAAAAGAATGGCTTGCCTGCCCGCACCGTGCAGAGAGCGGAGGCCCAGCGTGTGGCTGTGAAGCCCCTCATCGAGGCACACTGGCATCAGACCTCCCCTTACAATGACTTGGCTCCCTTCCTCACAGGAACAACCAACCGCGCTGTTACGGGATGTACCTGTACGGCAGCCGTGATGGTGCTCCACTATTTCCGTCGCGACCTCCCCAATCAGTTGTTATCTACCACACCCACCTATACCTATGGTGATGCTCCTGTTACTGTGAGCTATCCTAAGGGAACCCCCATCGAGTGGGACCTCATGCTCAACAACTACAACTCAAGCTACCCTGCTGAGATGGGCAATGCCGTAGCCGTGCTCAATGCAGCCTTTGGTGCTGGCATTTGGCAGACCTACGGTAGCTCTACTTCGGGTCAGATCTCCAATATCGTGGATGGTTACAACAACTACTTCAACATGAGCAGCACCTGCCAGTATCAGAATGGTACAAGTCAGACCTCATGGGAAAACACTATCTATAGCAACCTCTCGAACAAGCAGCCGATGGTATATGCCGGTGTGCATGCAAGCCAAGGTGGTCATGCCATCATCCTCGATGGTTACAACCCCAACGGCAACCTCTTCCACTTCAACTTCGGTTGGGGAGGCCAGGGCGACGGATACTACACCCTTGATGCTCAGACCGGTATCAACGGATTTGCCGGACAGCAGGGTATGGTATATAACATCGCTCCCAAGCAGCAGAAGCTGACAGCTAAGCTCTACGCCGACAAGCAGATGCTGAAGCGCACAGAGAATACCATCCGTGTAGTGGCTACTAACCACGGCACATTGGATTACTCTGGCTTCAATGTATACTGGGCTACCAGCGATCGCAAACCTTCGAGCAGTACTACTGTGTCGGCATCGGACAAAGCGCTGAAGCTGGCAACAGACGAATCGGGCGAATTTACCGTAACCTTCAAGCCTTTGCTCGAGAAGACCTATTACATCTATCTCACTGACAAGCGCTACAACGTGCTTGATAAGATGGAGGTAGAGGTAGTGCCTGCCAAGGCCGACTTGACATTGGAGTCATTTGACATCAGTGCAAGCAGCGAGGTTGAAGAGCATCCGACTGGCACCTACCGCCTGCTCTACAATAATGTATTGACAGCCAAGTTGAAAGTTTCCAACTCAAAGAAGGCTACCAATGTACTTCCCGGTATTCGTATGCGTTTGATGAGCTACAATGAAGAGACTGAAAGTTTTGAGCAAGTACGTACAGTGACTATTGACGATTATCAGTTGGCTCCTGGTGAGACGGTGGATATGGAGGCTATTGTCAATCGTATTAGCGTAGGCACACTTTATGCTCTTGCTGTGAATAGCGATCTCAACTATGTGGACGAAGGTGAG
Source organism: Bacteroidaceae bacterium (assembly GCA_017557005.1). GTDB lineage: Bacteria > Bacteroidota > Bacteroidia > Bacteroidales > Bacteroidaceae > UBA1189. Next base: position 3,592 of record JAFZFZ010000029.1, read on the forward strand.
ACTCTGCGCTTTGCTACTGCCGATACCCTACTCCGCTTCAAGGTGTGTGCTTCTACTCTTGAAAGTCTTTCTGTGCAGGATGGTATCATGACCCTTACAGGAGATTGGGACCCCACTCGTTTTGCTGAGTTGGCCGCTGATGCCTCTATCGTAGGCTATGACCTCACTCAAGTGAAGGGTGTCAACAGTCAGCCCATAGCAGCTAACCCCAATGCGCTGTTCTACACATCTGCTCCCATCGAAGGATACAATATTGTGTCTTCTGAGAAGGTTGCCATGTTGCGCTTGTCGCAAGGATACAATTTCCGTACGCTTGGTCAACTGACAGCTGAAAAGGTTGAGTTCTATCCCTTGTGGGAGGGTGCTCAATGGAACACTATCGCATTGCCCTTCACGGCTTTGGTTCCCGATGGATACATTTGTCGTCGTCCTACACAATTCAACACTTCAATCTTGCGTTCGGCCGATCTCGTTGACACACTCTATGCCGGTACAGCTTACTTGATGATGGCCGATAGTAAGGAGGTTGATCCCATCGTGGCAGAAAAGGTCGTGATTGACATGAACGCAGTGGGAATTGGTCTTCCCGAATTCAGAGCTATACTGTCTGAAGAGGTGGCAGGCGATTCAACGCTTGTTCTTAATCTCGACTTGGCAGAGGAGTTGCAATATTTCGAACCTGTAGATTCAGGCACGGTGCTCAAGGCATTTACCGGTGCACTTAAAGGTAAGAAACGTATACGTGCAACAGTGAATAGTTCGAGCGACCAAGCATATAAAGTGTTGGCACGTGCTATCCAAACGGCCTATATTACCTACGAGGAATGGAACCAAGCCATCGAATCCGAGTGGAATGTAATGTTGCTCGATTCTATCGCATCAGTAAGAGCTATCTATGAAGCCATGTCGCTTACCTATGCTAATAGCATTAAGGAGATTGCAAACGACCTGTTGGCCTTTACAGAGATCTATAAGCTCCAACTTATCGATAAGAGCGAGCCCATCAATTATACAGGCTACATTGTGAATCCTTCGTTCGAGAGCGGCAAGAAGGATGGTTGGAATGCGGGTACCAATGTTACTATCCGTCCCAAGAGCAATCTGGCAACTTTCGCATCGGGTATGGATGGCAACTACTTGTTGTACAATGAGGCTTCTACAGGCTCTACCGCCATCAGCCAAACCATCGAGGGACTCCCTCAAGGTTACTATCGCCTCACAGCCATGTTGGGTACCAGCCCCGACAATACGGTTACCCTCTTTGCTAACGATAGCACCTGCACCGTCAATGCTCACGAATGGGGCCGCTTCTATCTCACCGAAGCTATCGTTGATAGCGTATGGGTAGAGGATGGCACATTGACAATAGGTGTCGAGGAAGGTCAGTCGTGGTATAAGGCCGATGACTTCGTGCTTTATTATCTTGGTACAGGTGTCGACACCTCTATCGAACTCCCCAATGCTGATTCTTCGGCTGTCGTAGTTAGTCGCCAAGGTATCTACGACCTCTTCGGCCGTCGCTTGTCTGATAGCAGCATGATGCTTCCCGGACGTATCTATATTGTTGATGGTCGCAAGGTGATTGCAGATTAAGCACTCCATCTCCCATGCCATGGTACGTCGATGTCATATTGCCTCTCCCGTTAGCCGATAGTTACACCTATCGACTACCTGAGGCGTATGCCGAGGCAGTGCAGGAGGGCAGCCGCGTGATTGTGCAGTTTGGCCCCAAGCGTTTCTACACGGCTGTGGTGACACGCAAGCATGGCGAATGTCCGCAAGGCGACTATGAGGTGAAGGAGGTGCTCGAGGTGCTCGACTATGCCCCTATCGTGCAACCCTTGCAGCTGAAGCTGTGGCACTGGATTGCCGATTACTACATGTGCTCCATAGGTGATATCTACAAGGCTGCGCTGCCCTCGGGGCTGAAGATTGAGAGCGAAACGGTGGTGGAGCTCAATGAGGCGTTTGTGGCCGATGGTCCGCTGCGCGATAAGGAGCAGAAGCTGTTGGATGCCTTGCTGCTCAACCCCAAACAGCGTGTTCAGCAGTTGGCCAAGAGCTGCGAACTGAAGAGTTGCATGCAGGTGGTGAAGGCGCTGCTCGACAAGGGTGCCATCTTTGTGGACGAGGCTTTACGTCAATCGTACAAACCTAAGAGTGAGGTGCACGTGCGACTTTGCGAGTCCTATCGCTCGGAGGAGGCGCTGAACACCATACTGGCTTCGCTCAAGCGGGCTGCCAAGCAGCAGCAGTTGCTGATGCGGCTGATTGAGTTGGCTGCGTGTGAGGAACCCGACTATATAAACAAGAAGGAGTTGCCACGCAATGTGCTGCTCAAGGAGAGTGGCATGAGTTCGGCTGTTCTCAATGGGCTTATCGCCAAGGGTATCGTGGAGACCTATGTGGTGGAGACCGACCGCTTGGCTTTGGCTTCGCAGGATATGGGTGACGAGCCCCGTCTCGCACCGCTGAGTGCTCATCAGCAACGGGCTTTTGAGGAAGTCGGCAGTGCATGGCAGACGCGTGATGTGTGTCTGCTCCATGGCGTGACCTCGAGTGGAAAGACCGAGGTATACATTCACCTTATCAACGAGCAGTTGAAGCAGGGTAGGCAGGTGCTGTACCTCGTGCCCGAGATTGCGCTTACGCAGCAGATGACCGACCGTCTACGCAATGTGTTTGGCGGCCGATTGGGTGTGTATCACTCGAAGTTCTCCGATGCCGAGCGTGTGGAGATATGGCAGAAACAGTTGTCGGACACACCCTACGATGTGATACTTGGCGTGCGCTCATCGGTGTTCCTTCCTTTCCATCGGTTGGGATTGGTGATTGTGGATGAGGAGCACGAAACGACCTATAAGCAGCAGGAGCCTGCACCCCGATACCATGCACGTAGCGTGGCAGTGATGCTGGCGGCTTATCACAAGGGAAAGGTACTGCTCGGCACGGCTACACCCTCTATAGAGAGCTATTACAATGCGCAGTGCGGCAAGTATGGTCTAGTGCAGATGAGTGAGCGCTATGGACAGGTGCAACTGCCTCACATCGAGGTGGTGGACCTCAAGGACGAGTATCATAAGAAACGTATGTATGGACCCTTTTCGACCTATCTGCACGATGCGATGCGCGATGCCTTGGACGAGGGCAAGCAGGTGATCCTGTTCCAGAACCGACGTGGTTATGCGCCGATGCTTGAGTGTGCCGCTTGCGGATGGGTGCCCAAATGTGACCGCTGCGACGTGAGCCTCACCTATCATCATCGGATGCATCAGCTCATCTGCCACTATTGCGGAAATGTGTATAATATACCCTTCAAATGCCCTTCGTGTGGCGGACAGGCGCTCACCAAACGGGGTATGGGCACCGAACGCATCGAAGAGGAGGTGCTGCGCTACTTTCCGCAGGCCCGTGTGGCCCGCATGGACCTTGACACTACGCGTTCGAAGACGGCTTACGAGCGCATCATATCTGATTTCCAGGAGGGAAAGACGGATGTGCTGATAGGCACGCAGATGGTGTCGAAAGGTCTTGACTTTGCCAATGTGCACGTGGTGGGCATCATCAATGCTGACACGATGCTCAACTTCCCTGACTTCCGTGCCTACGAGCGCTCCTATCAGCTGATGGCGCAGGTGGCCGGACGTGCAGGCCGTCGCGACAGTCGGGGACTAGTGATATTGCAAACACGCAATGTGGATGTGCCTGTGATACACCAGGTCACGACAAACGACTATGCAGGACTCTATACCGAGCAGGCGGCCGAGCGCGAAATGTTTCGTTATCCTCCCTTCTGCCGACTTATCTATGTATATCTGCGGGGAAGAGACGAGCAGGCTGTGGTGCATGCGGCGGAGGCAATGGCACAGGGCATGCGCCGATACTTTGCTCACCGGGTACTTGGCCCCGAACCACCGGCAGTGGCTCGGGTGCACTCGCTGCACATACGTAAGCTGATGCTCAAGGCCGAACTTGCGCTTGGGGTGGCTCAAGTGCGCCATTACCTCTACGAAGTGCAGCAAGAACTTGCCAAGCAGGGACTGCTGCATGGAGTGATGCTATACTATGATGTAGATCCCTATTAACCCCAATCAACGGACCGATTCAGATCATGAAGACCTATAATACAGCTACGCTACCTAACGGATTGCGTATCATACACACCCCTTCGCCCACGGCTGTAGCCTATTGTGGGTATGCCATTGATGCTGGCACACGCGACGAGAGTGCCGAGGAGGCAGGATGGGCACATTTCGTGGAGCATATGCTCTTCAAGGGCACCAAGAAACGTCGCGCCTGGCACATCCTAAACCGCATGGAGAATGTGGGAGGTGACCTTAACGCCTTCACCAACAAGGAGGAGACGGTCGTGTATTCAGCCTTCTTGAAGAAGGATTTTGCCCGTGCCTTGGAACTGCTCACTGATATCGTGTTTCATAGCACCTTCCCGCAGCACGAGATTGACAAAGAACGCGGGATCATCCTGGAGGAGATAGAGAGCTATGAGGATAATCCGGCCGAACTGATCTTTGATGATTTTGAGACTGCACTGTTTGGCTCTCATCCGCTGGGGCATAACATCTTGGGTGATTCTCGCCGACTGGAAACGTTCGACACGGTTCGTGGACTCGACTTCCTTCACCGCTATTACCACCCCGCCAATGCGGTGCTTTTCGTGTATGGCAACATCCCCTTCAGCCGTGTTGTGATGTGGGCCGAGCGCCTTACCGCAGACATCCCCGCTGGTGTGGCGAGCAAGGGGCGAGTGAAGCCCAACGTATGTCTGCCGCGCAAGATAGAGATGGAGCGCAACACTCATCAGTCACATGTGATGATAGGGTGCGACGCATACTCTGCCACTGATAAACGACGCACGGGGCTATATCTGCTCAATAATATATTGGGAGGTCCGGGCATGAACAGCCGCCTGAACCTGGCCCTGCGCGAGCAGTCGGGACTTGTATACAACGTGGAGAGCAATCTAATCAGCTATACCGACACGGGTGTGTTTAACATCTATTTCGGTACAGCCACAGAGGATGTGGACGAGTGTATGGAACTGGTGCATGGCGAACTGCGTCGATTGTGCGAGCGTCCGCTTAGTACGTTGCAGTTGGCAGCAGCAAAGAAGCAACTCATCGGGCAGGTGGGCGTGGCATCTGACAATTTCGAGAATGCTGCACTCAATATGGCCAAAACATACTTGCACTACAATGTGTATCATAGCTCGGAGACTCTGTTTCGCCGCATAGAGGCACTCACGGCTCAAGAGCTTTGGGATATCTCCAACGAGTTGTTTGTGCCAAGCAATCTTACCACACTGATATACCGGTAATCGTTTGTGATTATAAGTGCGGGACAGCAACATAATTTATATGTTGTTGGTGTTGCATATCCGCCTCTTTGTAGTATCTTTGCACTATTAACATGACTTACGATTATGGAAGATAATTTCGATATACGCAAGCAGCAGTTGGGGGGTAAAGATAAGGACTACGAGAATGCTCTGCGCCCACTCCGTTTCGAAGATTTCTCGGGACAGGATAAGGTGGTGGACAATCTGCGTATCTTTGTCAAGGCTGCCCGGTTGCGTGCTGAAGCATTAGACCATGTACTGCTGCATGGCCCTCCAGGATTGGGTAAAACCACTCTGAGCAATATCATAGCCAATGAATTGGGGGTAGGATTTAAGATTACCTCAGGCCCTGTGCTTGACAAGCCCGGAGACTTGGCGGGTCTGCTGACCTCGCTCGAACCCAACGATGTGCTTTTTATCGATGAGATTCACCGCCTGTCGCCAGTGGTGGAGGAATACCTCTACTCGGCAATGGAGGATTACCGCATCGATATCATGATTGACAAAGGTCCGTCGGCACGCAGCATACAGATTGATTTGAATCCCTTTACCTTAGTGGGGGCAACGACTCGTAGCGGTATGCTTACAGCTCCGCTCCGTGCCCGCTTCGGTATCAATATGCACCTTGAGTACTATGACAATGATGTGCTCACCCGTATCATTGCTCGTTCGGCCGAGATTCTTGGTGTACCGTGCGACTATGAGGCGGCCAATGAGATTGCCCGACGTAGTCGCGGTACACCACGTATTGCCAATGCCTTGTTGCGCCGCGTACGCGATTTTGCGCAGGTGAAAGGCTCGGGCTCCATTGACCTTGAGATTGCTCAGTATGCTCTCGAGGCGCTCAACATCGACCGCTATGGCCTTGACGAAATCGACAACAAGATTCTTTGCACGATTATCGACAAGTTTGGAGGTGGCCCCGTAGGTCTTGGTACGATTGCTACGGCTATTGGCGAAGACCCCGGCACTTTGGAAGAGGTGTATGAACCTTTTCTTATCAAGGAGGGTTTTCTTAAGCGTACACCCCGAGGACGCGAGGTTACCGAATTGGCTTATAAGCACCTTGGAAAGAGTGTGTACCAAAACATCCGAGGCTTGTTTGACTGAATTGTCCATACGGCGAAGGATATGTGATGTTTTTACGAAATAGGGTTCAAAAACTTACAGCTATGATACAGATACGTTGCCACAACAATGGAGTAACACGGGAGTTTACCCCCGGACTCACCTTGCAGGAGATATACGATGAGCTTGCCCTTGATATGCCTTATGGCGCAGTGAGTGCACGTGTTAACAATAAGGTGGAGGGACTGGCTTTCAAGGTTTACAACTCCAAAGATGTGGAGTATCTTGATATCACCTCCGACTCGGGTATGCGTACGTATGTGCGCACACTTTTCTTTGTACTTAGCAAGGCGGTGAGCGAACTCTATCCCGAGGGAGAAATCATCATTGAGCACCCTGTATCGAAGGGGTACTTCTGCAATCTCCGTATTGGCAGGCCTGTGGCGCAAACCGATGTGGATTCCATCAAGCAGAGCATGCAGGACATCATCGCAGCCGACATCCCCATCCGCCGCATCTATTGCCCTACGGAAAATGCGATTGAGGCATTTCGCCGTGAGGGGCGCATGGATGTGGCCATGCTGCTGGAGACTACCGGAAAGCTTTATAGTACTTATTATCAGTTGGGCGATAAGATTGACTACTATTATGGAAGTCTGCTTACATCAACGGGTAAGATACATCTTTTCGAGTTGCAGCAATATCACGATGGACTCTTGCTCCGTGTGCCCAGCCGTGAGAACCCCGATATCTTGGAAGAGCTTGTCCGTCAGGATAAGATGCTGGGCGTATTTAGTGAGCATCACCATTGGCAAGAGATTTTGGGTGTGAGTACCGTGGGCGATTTCAATACGGCTTGTCGTGCAGGGCATGCCACCGAACTGATCAATGTATCGGAAGCCCTACAAGAGAAATGTATCGTAGGCATTGCCGATGACATCCATCGCCGTGGCGCACGTATTGTGCTCATTGCAGGTCCATCCTCATCAGGTAAGACCACTTTCAGCAAGCGTCTTTCCATACAGCTTATGACCAATGGACTGCGCCCTGTGGCTCTCTCGCTCGACGACTATTTCGTAGACCGTGAACTCACACCACGCGATGAGCATGGCGAATATGACTTTGAGTCGCTCTATGCCATCGACCTTCCCTACTTCAATGCGCAACTCAACGCCTTGCTGCAGGGAGAGGAGGTGGAGTTGCCGCGATTCGACTTCACTACAGGCAAGCGTGTGCTTACGGGAAAGCATCTTCAGATAAGCGATAACACGGTGCTGATCCTTGAAGGTATACATGCGCTCAATCCAGAGCTTACTGACCATATCGCTGAGGATGCCAAATACAAGGTGTATGTATCGGCGCTCACCAGCATTATGCTCGATGACCACAATTACATCCCCACTACAGACAATCGCCTGCTGCGCCGCATTCTGCGCGACTACAAGTATCGAGGCTACTCAGCCGAAGCCACCATCAGTCGCTGGCCCAGTGTGCGCAAGGGTGAAGAGAAGTGGATATTCCCCTTCCAAGAACACGCCGATGCAATGTTTAATTCGGCTTTGCTCTTCGAACTGGCCATCTTGAAAGGATATCTCATGCCCATCCTTGAGCAGGTGAAAGAGAATTGTCCCGAATATAGCGAGGCCTACCGCTTGCACAAGTTCTTGCAATACTTTGAGTCGATACCCGACAATGACTTGCCACCTACTTCTTTGTTGCGAGAGTTCCTTGGAGGAAGCAGTTTCAAGTATTAAGCGCAAAACATTACACAGATAACTACTACGCTGATTTTATGAATGGTAAGAAAATATTAAACAAGACTCTTTATTCTCTATTACTCGTATGCATAGGTGCGTCGATTCCTCTCTTGATGGGGCATCAGCAGCTTACCGATAAAGAGCTTCCTCAATCGAAGGTTGCTGCATTGGCGGTAGCGCCCGAAGTACCCACAGAGGTACACTTTGCAGATGAGACAATTCGCCTCGACCGAGCCGACTTGCGCGAGCGCATGGATCGCGAGATTACTGCTTTTACCTACTCACATCAACTGACTTTGTTGATGATCAAGCGAGCCAATAGATATTTCCCCATCGTGGAACCTATACTCAAGGAGTGTGGTGTGCCCGATGACTTGAAGTACTTGATGGTCATTGAGAGCAACCTCAGCCCTACGGCACACAGTGCAGCAGGAGCAGCTGGCATGTGGCAGTTCATACAGGCTACAGGTCGTAAGTACGGACTTGAGGTGAATGCCAATATCGATGAGCGATACAACATAGAGAAAGCTACAAGAGCCGCTTGCGTCTATCTGAAGGAGTCGTACGAGATGTATGGCGACTGGATGACAGTAGCAGCCAGCTACAATGCCGGGCAAAATGGTATCTCGCGCCGACTTGCGCAGCAGGGTGCCGACCGTGCTATGGACCTTTGGTTGGTGGAGGAGACTTCTCGTTATATGTTCCGCATACTCACAGCCAAACTTGTATTGGAGAATCCTAAGGCCTATGGCTTCGTGCTGAAGCGCTCGCAGCTATACCCATACATTGCTCCGAAGGAGATTGTGGTGACTACGAAGCAGATTGATGACCTTGCCGCCTTTGCGCGCAAATACGGTGTTACAGTAGCCCAACTCAAAGAAGAGAACCCATGGTTGCGTGAGTATACGATGAACAACCAATCGGGCCGTACCTACCGCATACGCATCCCTGATGCTGAAGCGCTGCACTACGATCCTAAAAAGACCAAGGCTCACAATCCTGCGTGGGTGATTGATTGACACAGCGCCCACATCGTCTATAAACCGAGCAAGCTATGAAGATTCTTATCATCGAAGACGACCTCTCCTTTCAGGAGATACTGCGGAAGACGCTTGAGCAGGAGCGGTATGTCGTGGAGGTTGCTCCCGATTACCGTACAGGACTCATCAAGCTGTCTGACTACACATATGATTGCATCTTGCTCGATATCAATCTTCCCGATGGCAATGGCTTAGGCTTGTTGCGCGAACTGAAGGAGATGAAGAAGTCGGGCAGCCTCATCATCATATCGGCCCGCGATACGATAGAGGATAAGGTGGAGGGACTTGACCTAGGCGCCGATGACTACCTGGCCAAGCCATTCCATTTGGCAGAGTTAGTTGCCCGCATCAAGAGTGTGATACGTCGCAACAATCAAGGCGGTGAGCAGCTTGTGAGCTATGGCAATGTGAAGGCCAATCCTCATAGTTTCGATGTGTGGGTGGATGGCAAGATGGTGGAACTCTCGCGTAAGGAGTTTGACTTTCTGCTTTACTTCTTGCAGCGTCCTACTCGTTTGGTCAATAAAAGTACATTGGCCGAGGCTATATGGGGTGATCATTTTGATGATGTTGACAACTATGATTTCGTATATGCACAAATCAAGAATCTGCGTAAGCGTCTTGCCGCTTGGGGAGCCGATATTGAGATTGTAGCCGTATACGGAATGGGATATAAACTGGTTCTCCGATGAAGCTTACGACACACGCCATACGCAGCCTCATCTTGCCCCTTCTCCTTATCTTTGGAGCATGGTCGGTAGCATTCTACTTTATCTTGAGCGACGAACTCATCGATGAAGTGGATGATCAGTTGGAGGTGTACTCTGAGCGCATCATGCGGCAATGGCTTACAGGTGAAGTCTTGCCCGACTCCACTGACGGCACCAACAACACCTATTATATACGGCAGATAAGTTCTGATGAATTGGCTATCGTAAAGAGGGTAGAATATGAATTCAAAAACATCTATGTGGCTGCGAGTCTTGAAGAAGAGCCTGCCCGCGTGATGCATACCGTGTTTGAACGTGCCGATGGCACCTGCTGGCGCCTTACCGTGATGACCCCCATCTATGAACGCAACGAAGTCATCAGCACCATCCTTGTGGCGACGCTTGTGCTGCTTGTCATCATGTTGCTCGTGGTTATGGGCGTGTTCGCTTGGGTGTTTGTGCGCCATACGCGTCCCCTCTACCGGGTGCTCAATCATCTTGACAGTTATGCCATAGGCAAACGACAAGCACTGGATAATGATACCGATGTGACCGAATTCCAACGCCTCAATGAGTCTGTTACCGCTTGTCTTGAGCGTATCGAAGAGGTCTATGAGCGCGAGCGCCGCTTCATTGGCGATGCTTCTCATGAGTTGCAGACTCCTTTGGCCATTTGTCAGAATCGTGTCGAGATGTTGATGGAAGATGAGACGCTCACCGAGTCGCAGATGATAGAGCTGGGCAAATTGCAGCAAACCCTGTCAGAGCTCATCCGCTTAAACAAAACGCTATTGTTCCTTTCCAAGATTGAAAACAATCAGTATATTGAGCGCACCGAGGTAAACATCAACACCACTCTCCACCTACAGTTAGAGGTGCTCTCCGAGGTGTATACCTCGAAGGGCATTGACGTTCGCCTCTATGAGAAGGGGCAATACACCCTCATGGCCAACGCAGAGCTGATGACGGCACTTGTAAGCAATCTGTTGCGCAATGCCTACCTGCACAACAAACCGCAGGGCACCATAGATGTGTATGTTACGGAGAACGCACTCAGTATCGCCAATACAGGCGACGAGCCTTCACTTGACACGAAGCGTCTTTTCGATCGTTTCTATAAAGCAACACATGGAAAGAAGCACTCTAACGGATTGGGATTGTCAATTGCTAAAGCAATATGCGAGGCAAGCCACCTTGCCATACTTTACAGCTACGAAGGCGACAAGCACATCTTCACCGTGTGCACAGATAAGAAGGATTAACTATAAACAAAAACAATATTAATATCAAACTCAAGCAACATGAAACCTATTGTAAGCATTATCATGGGCAGCACCAGTGACCTGCCCGTAATGGAAAAGGCTGCTGCATTCCTTAACGACATGCAGGTTCCCTTCGAGATGAACGCCCTTTCGGCTCATCGCACTCCCGAGGCTGTTGAGGCTTTTGCTAAAGGTGCTGCCGAGCGTGGCATCCGCGTAATCATTGCCGCTGCAGGCATGGCAGCCCATCTGCCCGGTGTTATTGCAGCCAGCACCACCGTGCCCGTTATCGGTGTGCCTATCAAGAGCACCCTCGAAGGTATGGACGCCTTGTTGGCAATCGTACAGATGCCTCCTGGCATCCCTGTAGCTACTGTTGGTATCAATGCTGCGCAGAATGCCGGTATCCTTGCCGTGCAGATGCTTGCCCTCTCTGATGCCGAACTCGCTACTCGCTTTGCTACCTTCAAGGAGAGCCTAAAGCGTAAGATCGAGAAGGCCAATGAAGAGCTTAAGACCGTGAGCTACGACTTTAAGTGCAACTAATAGCTGTGCAAACATCAGATGAGGCGGAGAGGCAATTGCTTTTTCGCCTCATTTATATATACCACATCGGGTCGTTTATTCTTGTTGTGATTTTTTTCATTGTAGAAAATATTTTTTACGCTTGTAATAAAAATTTTCTGTAGGCTTGAGAAATCTTTTTTGAAGGCTTGAAAAATTGCGGACCAAAAGGCTATGTTATGAAGTAAGCCTAACTTGTATCCTTTTCAAGTCCTTTATGGTTATAGCTTAATGGGTTAGCTCTGTCGTACTTGTGTTAAAAAAATGCTCAAATTTGAAAAATTACAATAAAAGCACTAAATTTGCAGCCAATTATAACAACAATGACATCACTACGATGAAAAAAGGTATTATCGCTTTATTTGCTTTGGGAATGATGTGTGGATGCACTCCCCAAAGAGTAGAAAATCAAGAGTTCTCAATTACAGTAAATGATGCCGAAGGCAGAAAAATGGTGGTAACTCCTATGGGGTCCTACACGGAGGCTACAGAGTTGGTTGCCGAGGGTACAGTGTATGGCGCTACCGTACCAACCAGCGCTATGGGTTTCTATAGCTTGGTGTCTACCAAAGAGCAATCACAGTCAATTATCCCCTACTATGTACCTGTAACCAAAGCCCAGGAGGTATCAGAAATCACTTTTGGTGAACGTGGTGCCGTGAGCATTAAGGGTAGCAATGATAATGAGGCTTTGGTAGCCTATCTCAATGCTTATGCTCAAATCAGTCGTTCGCTATTCGCCCCCAATGCAGATCTTAGCAATCCTAACCTTTTGAAAGCTTTCATCGCTAAGGCTGATTCTGTAGCGAGCGTATATCGCTGCTCAAAGCCCGTGAAAGAGTATATCCGTATCTGGGGTTATGTAAATACCTACAACGAGTATGCTTCAGTACAACGTGTCTTAAGAGTGAAGGCTTCAGAAATGCCCTATAGCCGTGCAGATTTGTTGCCCGAGCCTCACACGGTGCTTGATTCACCTATCGCAGCTCTGTTCTCTGGCACTCCGGGTATTATATACGCAAGCATCCCCAACAAGCACGATCTTGACAGTGCACTTACCTATGTAAAGACACACTATACCGACACATTGCTGATAAAGAAGGTAAACGACAACATTGCTACACGCTATGTGAGCCAATACAACTACAACAATGGTTTCGAAGAGGGCTTGCAAAATCTGCAGATCGCTACAGAGAAGTATGGCCTCGACCCCAGACATGCTGAGGATTTTGTAAAGAATCGCGCCACTGTACCCGGACAGCCCTTCCCTAGCGACATTGTACTGCAAGACCGCGATGGCAACGTTGTAGACTTTAGCGCTTTCCGTGGCAAGTATGTATATATCGATATGTGGGCAAGCTGGTGCGTACCTTGTTTGCGCGAAGTCCCCGAGTTGCAAAAACTGGAGAAAGAGTTGAAGAACAAGAATGTAACCTTCGTATCTATCTCTATCGATGCTAACCAAGATGCTTGGAAGGCCAAGATGGAAGAGAAGAATATGCATGGCCATCAGTTGTGGAACCCCGGAAGCACATTGGGCAAGGCTCTCAATGTAAAGGGTATCCCCTTCTTTGCTATCTACGACCCTGCCGGAAACCTTTACATGTATGGTGCTCCGCGCCCCAGTCAAGGCAAGGGATTAGTAGAACTTCTTGAGGGCTTGAAATAATAAGAAGTTGCCATCCTGTGGGATGGTGTAAATGATATCGAGGAGAGTCAGATGTGACTCTCCTCATTTCTTTATATTATCAGGTGAAACGATTGATAAAAGTGTCCAAATATATGTTTTACAACATTTTTTACACCAAAATGATGCTGCATAATAAATTTTGTTTTACATTTGCGTCCTCATTAGAGCAATAGGTATAAATTTTTTAATTAAATACTAATTCGTTAATATTATTTTTAAGGTATGAAGAAGAATTACTTTTCATCTTTTGTTGCCGCTTTGATGCTGTTCGTAGCGATGCCTGCTTCGGCTGAGGTAAGCTCTATGGCTGATTTGTTCGGCAAATGGCAGTTTACTGCTACAATTGAGACCACAGAAGCTGGTGCAGCACATGCTGACAAGTTCAAGAGCAATTGCGAGGTAACTATCGCAAAGGCAGCTTCTCAGTATTTTATGGCTGACATCTCTGGTTTTGCTGGTGCAAACTATTCTATGTCAGTTTCAGGTTTCGATGCTACAAAAGGCACATTCGAGGTTAATGGTCCTAACAGCGCCAACTATGGCCTTTGGGATGGTTATCTCGCGGTATCTAACGCAGAGGGCGCATGGCCTTGGGCTGATTATCAGAACCCTGACTCAGAGCAGTTTGGCTTCGTATTCTCTTTCAATGGCACTGAAGAGATCACTGTTGCAGACTTTACAATCGTTTCACAGGATTGGGGCTCAAACACAGCAACCATTCTTGCTCATGTAAAGAATGTAAAGATGACTCCCATTGAGTTGGACGTTAAGGATACTTCTAACTATCCTGACTTGACAGGTCTTTGGACTTGGGAGGGTGGTTTGAGAACTGATACCGTTTCTTTGCAGGGCTTCACTGTAGAGTTCCAGAAGACTGACGAGACTAAGGAAAACTGGAATGCTACATTCACATTCGGTGACTATGAGCCCTTCACATTGGCTGCAACTTTTGATGGCTCTATGGTAACAGTTCCCCACGATACTATCTACTTTGACAAGGTGGAAGGTATCCGTATCGGTACAAGAAGCAGCTCTACTGCTTGCGCTGGTAACTTCACATTCTCATACAATTCAAAGACCTCTATGAGCCTCTACGACTACATCTACGTACGTAAGGATGTATACTCTGGCGATACATTGAAGGGCGGTAAGATCTATCAGGTATTTGATGGCTACATCACACGCGAGAATCCCGACGCTTACGACTGGTCAGGAATCTACAATGTTTCTGTTGCTGATGCAGAGGACTTGAACGAGAACGATGGCATCGTGTTCCCCGCAGAATTTGATATGGTCGTTGAGAAGAAGCCCGGTAATCTCTATGTTATCACAGAGATGCTTGGTTACAAGGATTTGAGCATTGGCATCACACCTTCTGATGATGATAAGTATGCTACAATCAACCTCGGTGGCTATTCAGGCGCAATGCTTGAGTATATTGGTGAGGTTGATGGTGACTATGCATACCATGTAATTACTGATGCTAACGCTGAGGCTACAAGCTTGACCTTGACAAAGAACGATGACGGAACATTCTCATTCGGTGACTTCTCAGTTTCTTACAAGCTCTACTATGCTGGTTCATACGATCCTATCGCATCATTCGTAGGTGCAAAGGCTACTAAGAAGGTGTTTGACTGGGCTGGTGAATATACTCTCACTGCAACTGTAGAAGCTATTGATGCAACAGCAACATATGCTTCAGAATTTGATGTTGAGATTCAAGAGTTCAGTGGTGTATACTACATCACAAAGTTCGATGGCGACAAGGTTTATTCAATGAACTATGGTGGTATTCCTTTGACTGTAGCTGATAAGGCAGCAACTGCTCCTAACGGTAAGTTTGTAGGTGGTGCTTATCCTAACTATATCACTATCAATGGTGTTGATGCTGCTAATCTTAACTTGACAATGGATGCTGCTGGCAATATCAAAATGGCAGACTTCTACTACACATCATTAAACTATGACACCAACGAAACTGCAAATGTTGCTATCTATTCAAACGTTGTTCTTACAAGAAAGGCTGTAGTTGATGCTATTGAAAGCATCGAGGTAGAGAACAAGGTTGTTGAGGGTATCTTCGACCTCTTGGGCCGCAAGCTCGACGTTATCAAGGCTCCTGGTATTTACATCGTAAATGGCAAGAAAGTGCTCGTAAAGTAAGCCAATAGAGCTACGAATAGCATCTAATAATGTTAAAGTGCTTTCCACGTTTTGTGGGAAGCACTTTTTTTAGTAATTTTGCCAAGATTTGTATTGTGGAATAAAGTGTAACATAAGAATTTAACAAAATAAATGAACAAGATTAATCCTACAACAAATTTTGTCGGCAAAATATGCTGTACGATACTGATGTTGCTATGTGCATTTCCTGCTCTTGCCAGCAAGGCCGGCGATGCTAACAAAGAGGTGTCGGGTATAGTGGTGGACAAGAAAACGAAAGACCCCTTAATTGGTGTTAATGTGGCCATTTGGAAGGATGGAAAGATTGAAACAGGTGTTACCACCGATTTTGATGGTGCTTTCCATATCGAAACCTCTTTGAGTAGCTTCGAAGTGCAGTTTTCTTACATGGGATATAAGGACTTGAAGTTCGATTCCAAGTCACATGACCTAAGTGGTATGCATGTAGAGTTGGAGGAAGATGCCAATACTCTCGGCGACGTTGTGGTGACTGGCTTTGTTACTAAAAATAAAGAAACATTTACAGGCTCTGTTACTGAGATGTCCGGTTTGGAACTCCGTCAAGTGTCGGGAACAAATATCATCGGTGCAATATCAGCCCTGACTCCCGGTATGGCTATGGTGCAGAATACCAGTCAGGGCTCAAACCCTAACCACACTCCCGAGTTGGTGTTGCGCGGTATGAGCTCGTTCTCAAACAGTGGACAGCAAGTCAATCAGCCTACCATTATTTTGGATGGAACAGAGATTTCTATGCAGGACCTCTATGACCTTGACATTAATGAGATTGAGAAAATTACTGTATTGAAGGACGCTTCGGCTACAGCCCTCTATGGTTCGAAAGCGGCAAATGGTGTAATTGTCATCACTCGCAAGCCTATTCAAGAGAGCACGGTGCGTGTGCAATACAATTTTACCGGTAATCTGCAATTCCCTGTATTGGGCGATTACAATGTGCTCAATGCAAGCGAGAAACTCGAATATGAGCGCTTGGCAGGTCTCTATGATGCACAAGGTGCAATAAATTCCGAGACCGGACTCCCCTTACAGTATGAGTACGATGAGCTATACAACCAACGCTATAAACTCATTCGTGCAGGACTGGATAGTGATTGGCTCTCACAACCTGCTCGCACAGCCCTTTCTAACGATCATTCATTGCGTGTTTATGGTGGCGCTTCAAACCTGCGTTATGAACTTACCGGTCGCTTTGGTGATACTCGTGGTGTAATGAAGGATGACTATCGTAAGCGCCATAGTCTCGGTTTCAAGCTCGACTATTTCGCAGGCCCGATTACCATTTCTAACCGTACAACTTATCAAGAGGTTAGTGTAAAGAACACCCCATATGGTTCATTCTCGCAATACGTTGGTATGAATCCCTATGACAGAATCTACAACGAAGATGGAAGCATCAATACAGATCTTGCATGGGATCTTGACAATCCTCTTTACGAAGCATCATTGGGTAGTTTCTCTACAAGTGGAACCCGCACCTTGAGTAATAGCTCTGACTTCCGCTGGGATATAAGTAAGATGTTCCTTCTCACGGGACATTTCAATGTGTCAAGTGATATGGGTGAAAACGATATATTTACATCGCCTAAGTCTTTGGCATACAAGGATGTGACCGATCTTTCAAAGAAGGGTCAATACACTAAGGGAGTTTCAAGAGGTGTTAGTTATAATGGTAACTTGGTCGGCACTTTCAATAAGTTCTTTAAGGACGAGTCGCTTGTAAGCCTCTCTACTGGATGGGAAATCAACTATGCGAATAGCAGTAGTGAAACCATTCAAGCTATAGGCTTTTTCAATGACCACCTTTCATACATAGGCAATGCTGTTAGCTATCCTGCTAGTGGCAAGCCCTATGGAACACAAGCTGAGACTGCCGATGTGGGTGCTTTTGTCACAGGTAACGTGTCATGGCGCAATCGATACTTTGCTGATGGAACATGGCGTACGACCGGCTCATCACAGTTCGGCGAAAACAATCGTTTCGGCCATTTCTGGTCTGGAGGTTTGGGTTGGAATATTCTTAACGAATCCTTCATGGAGGACGCAAAGAAACATTTTGATATTCTGAAGTTGCGTACCAGTACAGGTTACACCGGTAAGGTGAGCTTCAGTCCCTTCCAAGCAATGACAATGTATCAATACAACAACAGCTATGAATACAAGAACGGTATTGGTGCTATACCCATCACAATCGGTAATGTGGATTTGACATGGGAGCGTACCATGAACTACAATGTGGGTTTCGATTTGAGTATGTTTGACCGCCGCTTAAACTTCACAGCTGATGCTTATATTCGAAATACTACTGACCTTTTGCTCGACAAATCTTTTGCTCCATCGACTGGTGTGACTAGTGCAAAATCTAACTTGGGCGAACTGCAGAACAAGGGATTCGAATACCAACTTGATGGATATGTTATTCGTAATAATGATTTCTATTGGCGTCTTGCATCAACAGGTTACTTGAATCGTAATAAGATAACCAAGATTGATAAAGCGCTGGAGGAAATCAATAAGGAGAACCAGGCAAATGCTTCATTAAGTCTTACACCTCTGCCTCAATATGCAGAAGGCGAGAGTGTGAGTGCGCTCAAGCTTGTGCGTTCAGCAGGTATTGACCCTGCTACAGGTAAAGAGGTTTATATCAAACGTGATGGTACACTTACCTTTGAGTATGATCCTGCCGATCGTGTCCTCATCGGTGATACTGAGCCTGCATATACTGGTACATTCAGCACCAATGTGTTTTGGAAAGGTTTTAGTGTGTATGCATTGTTTAGCTATCGCTTAGGAGCATGGGTGTACAACACAACACGCGTAAGCAAGGTTGAGGGATCTGATCCTCAATATAATGCTGACCAACGAGTTTTTGATGATCGATGGACTAAGCCTGGTGATGTAGCTTTCTATAAAGATATCGCCGACAGTAGTCGTCCCGAACAGACCACTCGTTTTGCTGAGAAGGAATATACCTTGTCTCTTGGCTCGCTTAACGTCAGCTATGAATTTGATGAAAAGACATGTAAGTCTATGCATGTAAGAAATCTGCGCACTGGTATCAACTTTACTGATATCTTACGTTTGTCAAGTGTAAAGATTGAGCGAGGTACAGACTATCTCTATAGCCAGGGATTTGAGTTCTATTTGAATGTGACACTATAAGAAAAACGACTTATGAAGAAATTTCGATATATAGTTTACTTGGTAGTTGCTTTGTTTGCAACCACATCGTGCGAAGATTTTCTTAATATTATCCCTGAGGGACAAGCTAAGCGAGATGAATTGCTAGCTACTTCCGAAGGTATTGAAGAGGCTATGTATGGTGTATATGCACAGTTGCGTTCAAATACGCTATATGGTCAAGAACTGCATTTTCAGACACTTGAGGTGATGGCTCACAATCTCTATTGTGATGGCAACACTTCGATTACTGCGTTGGGTAAGTTTGAGTATGATAACACCAGTGTAAAATCACTTTTTGAGAGTATTTGGACTGCAATGTATAAGAATATTTCCAATGCAAATAGTGTGCTTGATGCGCCTCTTGTAGCAAATGCAAAGGAATTTCCATATACAATTTATCGCGGTGAGGCTCTTGGCTTGCGTGCTTTTATGCACTTTGACCTTGTGCGTCTTTTCGCTGAGCAATATACACAGAATGCCAATGCTGCAGGTATTCCTTATGCTACAGAATTCTCGTTAAAGACACCGGAATTTGAAAGTCTCAAAGAGAACTATGAACATATTCTTGCTGACTTGCACGAAGCAGACAGTCTTTTGGCTGATGAGGAAAAATATGAAGGCGAGGGCAATTATATGCTCGACCGTCAAATACACTTCAATAAATATGCAGTGAAAGCTACGCTTGCAAGAGTTTATTTGACCATGGGCAATAAGGCTGAAGCTGCAAAGTATGCTAAAGAGGTTATCGATGGAGGTAAATATTATCTGAAGGAGATGACCGAGGTGAAAAATGACCTTGCAGGTGTGCTTTCAAAAAAAGAATGTATCTTTGGCATCTACTACGCAGGGTTCTATACACAGGTATACGAGAAACTGCACAAGACCACTACACGCTACTCACTTGACTTGCGTGCTGACTATAAGGATATCTATAACAAAGATCACCTTGGCAATGACTATCGTTTGAGCTCATATTTCACCACTGTAACCTTAGGTAGCGACCAGGTAGACCGTTTGTGCAAGCTTACTGACATCTATGAGCTGGACAACAATGCAGCATCACGTCCCTTGGATCTAATCCTCGGTATCAACATGATAAGAATCCCAGAAATGTATTACATTATGGCTGAAGTTTTGTTGGACGAAGATCCTGCGCAAGCATTGGCATATTACAATGAGGTGCGTACGCATCGTGGACTTGAGCCTCTCAAGACCGAAGCAGTAGATGAAAATACAGGTGAATTGGTTGACCGTCCTTTGACATTGCAGCATATCAATGAAGAACGTTACAAGGAATATTTCGGAGAAGGTCAACTCTATTTCAATATGAAGCGTCTGAACCAGTCTATCGTGTCTTATGATAATGTAACGACTTATGAAGCAAGTAAGAAAATATATGTTATCCCCATCCCTGATATTGAGATAGAAAACCGTTATTGATATAAAGCATAAAAGAATTTATGAAGAATCTATTAAAATATGTTGCATTGTCGCTGATTGGGGTGTTAGGTCTCACCGCATGTAGCGAAACTGATTATCTCAAGTATGATGTATCTCATAATGGTGTATACTTTACAAAGGATAAGCTCAAATATTCATTCAGTGTGACCTCTGATACGATTCATAGCTACTTGTTCAAGATGCCCATACAGATTCTGGGTGGTATAAGCGACAAGGAGCGTGAAGTGGCATATAGAGTCAATGAGGACTCTACAGATGCTGTCTATGGCATACATTACACATTTGATAAGGCTATTATTGCTCCCGACTCTATTACAGGCTATATTCCAGTAACTATACTGCGTGATAATCTTGAGGGCAATTATGATGAGGGATATAAAACCTATCGCTTATACATCGAATTGGTTGAAAACGAATGTTTCACTCCTACTTTGGATACACTCAGTCAGGTACGTTTGTTGCAGTTTGATAATTCTATAGATATCCCCGAATGGGTAGACTATAAGGGAGATAAAATATGGCGCCCAGGAAATCCTCATGAAGATTTAGGTGATTGGCATCCCTATACATATATCAAATTGGTAGAGCAATTCCATACCATCCAGTATGTCGACAATATGTACGAGACCTATCAAAAGATGGTGGCATATTATGGTGGTGAAAATCTTGAGAAGGTACCCTATGCCTCATTCCACCCCTATACACATATTATGCGTAAATATGTGTTTGCTCCCTTGTATGAATATTTTAGTAATGAAGCTAACAGAAAGGAGATAGAAGCGATGTACCCTGACTATCCTTTTAATTTCCCCAATCCTTATGCTGTAAACGAATAAGTATAGTAATAATTATCTGATATGAAAGTGAATAAATATATTATACTCGCCTTAATGGCGCTCACCTTCGTTTCTTGCTTTGAAGATGAAAGCACTGATGCGACTAATCCTATTGCCGAAATCTTGATAGATGAAAGCAGTATGGAGAAGGTCTATAACATACAGAAGAATGAGATACTTGTAATCAATCCTATAGTAGCTCAAACAAACAAAGAGCTACCTCTTTCATATGCATGGGAGCTTGATCAAAACATCGTATCTGTAGAAAAAGAATTCCACTATAAAGGCGAGAAACTCGGTACATATAATGGACGATTGATTGTTTCGAACGACGATGGAAAGGCATTCTTTACCTTTACACTGCATGTAAACTCTCCCTATGAGTTTGGTATAACAGTGCTCAGTAAGGATGTTGAGGGACGTCCTCACATTTCCTTCATGCAAGAACCGATGAAGGAGGGAGACAATAAAGAATTCTATAATGAGAATAGCTTAGAGGTAAATAACCCCGAACAATTCTTTGCATCCAACCCTTCAGATATAATCCAGACAACAGGAACATTGATCGTAGCTTGTCAAGGTAAGGATGATGATCCCGATGATGCTGCCAGCATCTACTTCCTTAATGAGAAGACCTTTGTGATGGAGAATCTTATCGAGGCAAAAGAATATAAGACCTTTAAGCCTACTAAGTTGCTTACTCCCCAGGGAAGCTATGATGGTAGCGCATATCCTGTGCTTTCTGCTGATGGTAAGATGTATTCATTGCCTACGTACAACGCTGTGCTGCAACCTTCTCATAAGTTAACATCAACATACGCACAAGCAGGCTTTGCTTTAGGCGATGCTACTTATAACGATATCATTGTTTGGGACAAAGAGGTTAATGGCCTTGTTTGTATATACAACAGCTATGGCCCTTATTATTGTGGAAAAAAATATTTGTTACAGCGCGACTCCTTGTTGACTGACGAGTATTATATTAAGAATTTCAGTAAGTTGAAAGGTTTGTGTACGCTGACTCCCATACATCGTACTCCTGAGCAAGCAAAAATCTCAAGAAAACAGCTTCTCGCAATAGTAAAAGCTCCTTTATATACACAAAAGGTTGTTATTGCGACATTCTTCTGGCAGGCTATTACTGGTAGCTATGGACAATATGAGGTGCTCGACAATAAGGGATTCACGAAGGCTGCGAAATCAAGTTATAATGTAATCAATGAGAACACCCCTTGTATAGCCAATGCTACTTATGAAACAATGCTGTTCGCTGATGGTAATAAGGTTATGAAGTGGTATTATCTTAAAGATGATTATCTTGAGGATGCCATCGAACTGCTAAAGGTGGGTAGTGATGATGCTATCATAACATCCTTTGATATCAGCGAGGATCACTTGAAAACGTATGTAGCTTTCTATGAGCCCAATCAGGAAGGTAAAAATGGTAGTGTGTGGGTAATCGATACTAACTCAGGTAATATCCTTGAGCAGTACGACAATATATGCTATCAGCCGGTAAAGATAATGTATAAGAAGAAATAAAAAGTTGCCCTCGATTTTCAGAAATGGAACCGAGGGCAAATATTTTTTAGAGAGATTGGTCTTGAGAACTTCCTGTTGTTCTCGCTTCGTGTGCTGCTACAATCTGCTGATATAGGTCTGTCTTCTTGCGAATGTGTCGCATAGCCTCTTTTGCGGCAAGTTGTTGGCTCTCTTTCTTTGAATATCCAAAGCCTGCGCCGCATTCAATGCCTTCGATGCACACACGGGTACGGAAGGTGGGACTGTTGGTGCCTACAATGTTTTCGTCGGTGACTTCGAATACTACGTTGTATTGCGTCTTTTGGCTCCACTCTATGAGTTTGCTCTTAAAGTTGTCTTCTTCCTTGGCAACTTTTTCCAACTCGATATGTTTGCCGATGATGCGCTCGCTGAAGAAACGGTAGCAGTGTGCATAGCCGCGATCGAGATAGATGGCTCCTACAAGGGCTTCAAAGGCGTTGCCGGGGATGAAGCTGTTGTGTGTATGGTTGATATGAGTCGATTGTATGAGTTCGACCAGACCTAACTCCTTTGCTATGCGATTGAGACTGTTTCGCTGCACGATTTTGCTTCGTACTGAGGTGAGGAATCCCTCCTTTTTGCCATTGAAATGGTGATAGAGGATATCGCTCACGATGGTCTCGATGACAGCATCTCCTAAATATTCTAATCGCTCATTATCTTTCTTGTGTTCTTGTGGGCGATAGTGGTTGAGCGAACGATGCATCAATGCCTCGCGATAGATTGCTATATCGTGAGGATAAAAGCCAAGCATACGATACAGCTTGCGTGCAAAGGGCTTGTCGCTGCATCGCAAATAGTGAAGATAATCAGTTAATAGAGAGATATTCACAGTAAAAGATGGAGGTATAAAATAAAAAAAGTCGCATAATCGGGCAAACCAATTACTACGACTTTTATAGTACTTAATAAGATACTTGATTACTTCGCGTTGTTAGCGATGTAGTCGATAGCGTCTTGTACGGTAGAAATCTTCTCAGCCTGATCATCGGGAATTGAAGTACCGAACTCCTTTTCCAACTCCATGATCAATTCTACTGTATCCAAAGAATCAGCACCGAGGTCGTTTGTGAAACTTGCATTGGGTGTAACCTCTGACTCGTCAACGCCAAGCTTATCTACGATGATAGCTTTTACTCTTGCTTCAATTTCTGACATAATAATAAAGTTTTAAATGAATAAATAACTTAAAGCACTGCAAAGGAAATAAACTTTCTTGTTTTGTCCAAATTATTTTTTCTTAATTCGCCGATAATTGCACAAGTTTTTTTCATCTGCGCATTATTTTTGTGTTTAGTAGGCTTAATTGCGTTTTTTTGAGGCTGAAAAAAGTTTTTTCAAGGCTCAAAAACGAAAAAAACAGGCAAGGCGAAGAAGCAAACTCCTTCGCCCTACGGGAATATATATAGTGAAAATCAAAAATTCTCAGCTTTAAGTTCGAAATATGCTTTGGGGTGCAAGCATGCAGGACAACGATCCGGGGCCTTCTTTCCGGTAAAGGTATATCCACACTTGCGACACTGCCATACTACGGGTTCAGGACGATGGAATACGTGCTCACGTTCCATATTTTCTAAGAGTCTCAGAAAGCGTTCTTCGTGTTGTTGCTCGGCAACACAAATAGCACGATACATGAAAGCGATGTCCTTAAAACCTTCGTCTTCGGCAATATCGGCAAAGGAGGGGTATAGGTCGTGCCACTCTTCGTACTCACCTGCTGCAGCAGCACGCAGGTTGTCTATCGTAGTGCGTATTTCTCCTGCAGGATATGATGCACAGATTTCCACCATACCACCTTCAAGAAAGCGAAACATGCGCTCGGCATGCATCTTCTCTTGCTCGGCTGTCTGGGTAAAAATAGCCGCAATTTGCTCGAAGCCTTCGCGGATGGCCTCTTTGGCAAAATAGGTGTAGCGCATGCGTGCTTGCGACTCTCCTGCAAATGAGGTCAACAGATTCTTCTCGGTAAGGGTTCCTTTTACACTTTTCATAATGTTTCTTTTAGGGGTATATTTGGGGCATATAACACCTTTGGTTGTAAAAGGGTTTACCTTAAGAGCTAAATATATGTTATCAGTAGGAAGCCGATGCTTTGATACCGCGTCTCTGCAGACGAGCAACGATGTCGTCGAGTGTTTCAGGCGATGCCTTTTGCAGATTGCTTATAGGGGTTTCACGATCGATGGTGTATATCATAACCTCGCGTGGAGCAATGTCTGCTACGGCATCAATCCAGGGATCTACGTACTCATCACCTGTGTTGTCTACAGAGTGCCCATCAGCGTCGGTGCCCTTCATAAACATTGTCTGTATCACGCATTGTCCATCAAAGGCACGCATGCAGTCAATGAGTTCTACAAGATTGTAGTTCCCTACAGGGCGGTCGACGCGAGTAATATAATCAACACTCACTGTGTCGAGTTTTACAATGTTGTTGTCCACTTTTTTCAATGCCTCGAAAACATCCTTTTTGTTTATTCGTGTGGCATTGGTAAGCACGCTAACTTTGGCGTGAGGGAAGTGCAGATTGCGCAAGGCTAAGGTGTCATCAATAATTGCTGCAAAGTCTGGATGTGCAGTGGGCTCTCCGTTTCCAGCAAAGGTGAGCACGTTAGGGGATATCCCTTCAACTTTCATCTGTTCCAATTTCTGTTGCAGCGCTTCAGCTACTTGTTTTCGTGTTGGGAACTTTGATTGAGGCTTGCGTTGAGCATTTAATCCGCATTCGCAATAAATGCAATCAAAGGTACACACCTTACCATCGCCGGGCAATAAATTAATACCTAATGATATGCCTAAACGACGGCTTTTAATAGGTCCGAATATAGGAGAGGGATAGATGACGGTTGACATAAGTATGATTAATTTTCGGCAAATGTACGAATTTAGATTTATATAATAGAAATAATATGCCATAGGAAACGTAGTTTTCGATAATTCTGACTATCTTTGTCCGTTAAAATATCTTTATAGACATAAAAATATAAGACAATATATGGAATACAATTTCAGAGACATCGAGAAGAAATGGCAGCAGCGATGGGTCGACAACAAGACCTACCGCGTGACTGAAGACCCCGCGAAGAAGAAATTTTATGTGCTCAATATGTTCCCCTACCCCTCAGGTGCGGGACTTCACGTAGGACATCCGCTGGGATATATCGCATCGGACATCTATGCCCGCTACAAGCGTTTGCAAGGCTATAACGTGCTCAACCCCATGGGCTACGATGCTTACGGATTGCCTGCTGAGCAATATGCTATACAGACTGGCCAGCACCCCGCTATCACTACCGTGCAGAACATTGCCCGTTACCGTGAGCAGTTGGATAAGATTGGTTTCTGCTTCGACTGGGACCGTGAAATCCGTACTTGTGATCCCGAGTATTACCAGTGGACACAGTGGGCCTTCATCAAGATGTTTGGCTCATACTATGACAACGTGCAGGGCAAGGCAATGCCCATAGAGCAGCTCGTGGCTCATTTCGAGCAGAATGGCTCTGAGGGTATCGACGTTGCACAATCTGAGGCGCTCTGCTTCACCGCTGCAGAATGGAAAGCCATGAGCGAGAAAGAGCAGCAGGAGACTTTGATGAACTACCGCATTGCCTACCTCGGTGAGACCATGGTAAACTGGTGCCCTAAGTTGGGTACGGTGCTTGCCAATGATGAGGTGGTCGATGGCGTGTCAGAGCGTGGTGGCTATCCTGTGGTGCAGAAGAAGATGCGCCAGTGGTGCTTGCGCGTATCGGCATATGCTGGTCGCTTGCTCGACGGACTCGATAAGATTGACTGGACCGACTCACTCAAAGAGACCCAGCGCAACTGGATTGGCCGCAGCGAGGGTGCTGAGCTCACCTTCAAGGTGAAGGATAGCGATGTAGAGTTTGTCATCTTCACAACTCGTGCCGACACTGTATTTGGCGTTACCTTCATGGTACTGGCCCCCGAAAGCGAACTCGTAGCAACCCTTACCACACCCGAGCAGAAGGATGCTGTAGAGGCTTATCTTGATGCTACCAAGAAGCGCACCGAGCGTGAGCGTATTGCTGATCGCCGCGTGACGGGTGTATGGAGCGGTTCGTATGCCATCAACCCCTTGACAGGCGAGAGCATCCCCGTATGGATTTCCGACTATGTACTCGCTGGTTATGGTACTGGTGCTATTATGGCAGTGCCTGCTCACGATAGCCGCGACTATGCTTTTGCTAAGCACTTCGGTCTTGAGATTCGTCCCCTCATCGAGGGTGCCGATGTATCGGAAGAGAGCTTCGATGCCAAAGAGGGTATCATGATGAATTCTCCGCGTCCCGAGCAGACTGGCGAGTGTGATCTCGTACTCAATGGTCTCACCGTGAAGGAGGCTATTGCACGTACCAAAGAATATATCAAGGAGAAGGGCCTTGGCCACGTGAAGGTAAACTACCGCTTGCGCGACGCCATCTTCAGCCGCCAGCGCTATTGGGGCGAGCCATTCCCCGTATACTATAAGGAGGGTATGCCCTATATGGTTCCCGAATCATGCTTGCCCATTGAGTTGCCCGAGGTCGCTAAGTTCCTCCCCACTGAGAGCGGTGAGCCCCCATTGGGCCATGCTACCGTATGGGCTTGGGACACAGTGAACAACTGTGTGGTAGAGAACGAGAAGATTGACAACGTTACTATCTTCCCTCTCGAACTCAATACAATGCCAGGTTTCGCAGGTTCATCAGCTTACTATCTCCGCTATATGGATCCCCGCAATCACGAGGCTCTTGTAGATGAGAAGGTGGGTGAATATTGGCAGGGCGTAGACCTCTATGTAGGTGGTAGCGAGCATGCTACAGGTCACCTCATCTACTCTCGCTTCTGGAATAAGTTCCTCTTCGACCTTGGCTATAGCGCCAAGGATGAGCCCTTCCAGAAACTCGTCAACCAGGGTATGATTCAGGGCCGAAGCAACTTCGTATATCGTATCAAGGACACCAATACCTTCGTGTCGCTGAACCTGAAGAAGGACTACGACGTTACTCCTATCCACGTAGATGTAAACATCGTAGCCAACGATGTACTCGATGTTGAAGCCTTCAAGGCTTGGCGTCCCGAGTATGCCGATGCCGAGTTTATCCTCGAAGATGGCAAGTACATCTGCGGATGGGCGGTAGAGAAGATGTCAAAGTCAATGTTCAACGTCGTTAATCCCGATATGATTGTGGAGAAGTACGGTGCCGACACCTTGCGTATGTATGAGATGTTCCTCGGTCCTGTAGAGCAGTCTAAGCCTTGGGAT
Organism: Bacteroidaceae bacterium; assembly: GCA_017557005.1. Taxonomy (GTDB): domain Bacteria; phylum Bacteroidota; class Bacteroidia; order Bacteroidales; family Bacteroidaceae; genus UBA1189. Next base: position 31,556 of record JAFZFZ010000029.1, read on the forward strand.
ACCAATGGTATCGACGGTTGTCACCGCTTCCTCAAGAAGTTCTGGAGTCTCTTCTACGGTCGTGGCGAGGAATTGCTCGTAACCGATGAGGCAGCAACCAAGGAGGAGTTGAAGTCGCTCCACAAGTTGCTCAAGAAGGTGACTGGCGATATTGAGACCTTCTCATACAATACCTCTATCAGTGCTTTCATGATCTGCGTAAACGAACTTTCATCGCTTAAGTGCACCAAGCGTGAGGTGTTGATGCCGCTCGTAGTAGCCTTGGCTCCCTTCGCTCCCCACATCTGTGAAGAGTTGTTCGAGCAGCTCGGTGGCGCAGGTTCTGTGTGCGACGCTACATGGCCCGCATTCAATGAAGAGCACCTCAAGGAGGATAGCGTGACCTATTCTATCTCATTCAATGGTAAGACCCGCTTCACGATGGATCTTGCTGCTGATTTGGACAATGCTGCTATCCAAGAGATCGTGCTCGCCAATGAGAATACTCAGAAGTATATCGACGGCAAGACCATCCGTAAGGTGATTGTCGTGCCCAAGAAGATTGTGAATATCGTAATTAGTTAAGAATTAAGAGTGAAGGGTTAAGAGTTTACCATCGAAGGTACTCTTTACTCTTCACATTTCACTCTTATACCCTATGCAAACCTTTCTGAATGACAAATCCAAATTAGTGCGCGAGCTAAAGGATTATTTCGTTATCGGTCTCGGATTACTCATTTATTCTTTGGGCTGGAGTTGTTTCATGCTCCCCTACCAAATCACGATGGGTGGTGTCACTGGTATATCGGCTATTGTATACTATGCAACAGGCATTGATATGCAGATTACCTACTTGATTATCAATGCTATATTGCTTGTTATAGCTTTGCGTATTCTCGGATGGAAGTTTTGCGTCAAGACCATCTATGCAGTCTTCATGCTCTCTGCCCTCCTCACCATAACGCAAAAATGGTTCCTTGATGATAATGGTCAGTTTATGCAGCTTCTTGGTCCCGGCCAAGACTTTATGGCCTGCGTGCTTGGAGCATGCTGTGCGGGTATCGGTGTAGGTCTTGCCTTTACACACAACGGAAGCACGGGTGGTATGGATATTGTCAATGCCATCATCAATAAGTACCGAAACATCAGTTTTGGTCGTGCAACAATGATATCCGATATCCTTGTCATCAGCAGTTGTTACTTTGTGTTCCACGATTGGCGCCGCGTGATGTTTGGCTTCGTGTCGCTCATCATCATGAGTGTAGCCCTTGACTACTACATCAACAGTACTCGCGGTTCGGTACAGTTCCTTATCTTCTCTAATAAATATGACGAGATAGCCGACTATATCAACTCAAAGTTGCATCGCGGTGTTACTGTTCTTGATGGTACCGGATGGTATAGTAAGCAATCTCGTAAGGTGTTGGTGGTATTGTCGAAGCGTCAAGATGCTGTTAATATTTTCCGTGCTATCCACGATATAGACCCCAATGCATTTGTTTCGCAATGTAATGTCACTGGTGTTTATGGCGAAGGATTTGATAAAATCAAGGTAAAATAAGTCCAATTTAGATAACCTTAAAAGTGCTTGATACAATATGGTGTCAAGCACTTTTTTCGTATGTGTCTCCCCCATGTCGCCTTTGTTGGGGTATTATTGCACACGAATCGAGTTTTTTTGACTAAAAGAAAGAAAAAAGAAGGAAAAGTGTTCGCGAATTCAAAAAATAAGTATACATTTGCTACCGAAATAAGTAAAACACCATACAAAAATCTAATAGAATAATGGAAAAGATTGACGAATTGGACAAAAAGATACTTGAAACAATTTCGCAGAATGCGCGTATCCCCTTCAAAGATGTAGCTGTAGACTGCGGTGTGTCTCGCGCAGCTATCCACCAGCGTGTGCAACGCCTCATCGATACAGGGGTCATTATTGGCTCTGGCTATCATGTCAACCCCAAGATGTTAGGATATCGCACCTGCACCTATGTAGGATTGAGTTTGGCCAAAGGTTCCATGTATAAGGAGGCTATCGAGGAACTGAAGAAGATTCCCGAGATTGTAGAAGCCCACTTCACCACAGGTCCCTACAGCGTTATCGTTAAGCTCTACGCTCGCGACAATGAGCACTTGATGAACCTACTCAACGAACGCATACAAGAGATCCCCGGTGTAATAGCTACAGAGACCATGATCTCGCTCGACCAAAGTATCAAGAAAGAAATTCCTATCACATTGGATTAAAAAATTTTCAATTGCCCCTGTCTCCGTTTAGAGGATAGGGGTATTTTCTCTCCTCCCCATGGCAAGATTCAATATCGAGGCAGACTACCTCTCTTTACACGACTCATTCCCTACATTCCATCGCAAGCCCATCATCGGCATCACGGGTAACTATGACAATGGCAAGTGTACCTTGCTCGAGGGTTATTACCGTTCAGTACTTGAGGCGGGAGGTACACCACTCATCATTCCCGCCTTCGACGATACCGATGCCATGCTCAGTATGCTCGACAATGTCGATGCTCTTATCCTTTCCGGTGGTGGCGATATCAACCCCCTCTACTTAGGTGAAGAGCCCCTACGCGAACTCAGTTCTATCAACCCTGCCCGCGACTGGCACGAACTGATGCTTGTGCGCCTTGCAGCCAATCGTCAGATACCCATTCTGGGCATTTGTCGCGGGCTGCAGGTGATGACAGCAGCACTCGGAGGTAAGCTCTATCAGGACATCTACAGAGAGGCCAATGCAACGCTTAAGCATAGCCAAGACACCGATCGCCATGTAGCCACACACAATGTACGTATTGAAGCGGGCAGTATGCTGGCCAAGCTGTTTGATAGCACCCATCTTCCTGTCAATAGTTTCCACCACCAAGCCGTCAAGGAGGCCGCTCCAGGCTTCAGCGTAACAGCACTCTCACCCGACGGACTCATCGAAGCTGTAGAGAGCACTATGCGTAAGTCCATGATAGGTGTTCAGTGGCATCCCGAGTGCATGATACTGGGTGGCGACCGTTCCATGCTACCCCTCTTTACATGGTTGGTAGGTGAGGCCCGCTCCTATAGCGATGCAAAGGCACTACATAGCCAACTCCTCACCCTCGACACCCATTGCGATACCCCCATGAAGTTTGACCAGCAGATCCGCTTCGACAGTCGCGACTCACGCATCCTTGTCGACCTGCATAAGATGACCGAGGGCCGCCTCGACGCTACGATCATGGTTGCCTACCTGCGTCAAGAGGCGCGTGATAAGGAGTCGCTCAATGCAGCCTTTGCCAAGGCCGAGCGCCTGCTCAGCGAGATAGAGTCTATGGTAGCTAAAAACGCTGACAGCGTAGCTATTGCCCGCACTCCCGACGACCTCTATCGTATCAAGCGTGAAGGCAAGCGCGCCCTTATGCTCGGCATTGAGAACGGTTATGCTATAGGCGACGACCTCAGCCGCATAGCCCATTTCCGCGAGCGTGGCGTAGTATATATGACCCTCTGCCACAATGGCGACAATGACCTGTGCGACTCAGCGCGTGGCAATGCCGAGCACAACGGTCTTAGCGACCTTGGCCGCGCAGCCATCCGCGAGATGAACCGCGTGGGTATGATGGTAGACCTCTCACACGCTGCCGAGAGCACCTTCTACCAATCTATCGAGACCAGCAGCACTCCCATCGTGTGTAGCCACTCCTCAGCGCGTGCTCTGTGCGACCATTCGCGCAACCTTACCGACGATCAGCTGCGTGCCCTTGCAGCCTCAGGAGGTGTGGTGCAAACCTGCCTCTACGATGGATTCCTGCGCAAGGAGTGTGGTTCTACCATCGACGATGCCGTGCGCCATATTGTGCACATGGTGAATGTTGCAGGTATAGACCATGTAGGCATAGGCACCGACTTCGACGGCGATGGTGGCATCATCGGTTGTGCCGATGCATCCGAGGTGATCAACCTCACCCGTCGCCTCCGTGCCGAAGGTTTCAGTACCTCTGACATTGAAAAACTTTGGGGAGGCAATTTCCTACGTGTGATGCGTCAGGTACAAGCCTATAAAAATGATAAAAAGGAGGATTTTTAACCCTTTTTTATATAAAACACTTGTAAAATTCAAACAATCCCCTTACCTTTGCACCATCAAAAATTCCAATGGGATGTTTGTGTCGGGCTTTTAGCTCAGTTGGTTAGAGCAACAGACTCATAATCTGGAGGTCCTAGGTTCAAGCCCTAGATGGCCCACCGAAAGAAGAGAAGCTAAATATCAATTTTGATGTTTTGGCTTCTTTTTTTATTTGTTCAATGCTTTTATATTCCGAGAAAGACCCTCGTAGCCTGCACGTTCAATGGCGCTATTCTTGAATAGCGCTTTATAGCGGTCAGGTGAGAGTTGATGCCAATCGTCCCGTGATAGTGCAGCTACTTCGTTGGGTAAGGCAAAGGCTGGCTCGTGAGCGGGCTCAGCGTTGCGATTGTGCGGGCATACCCGTTGACAAGTGTCGCACCCATAGATGCGATTACCCATTTTTTCGGCGTATTCATCGGGGATTTCTCCTCTATGCTCAATGGTGAGATACGACAGACACCGGCGACAGTCGATACCATCAGCAGTGAGTGCCTTTGTAGGGCATGCTATGAGGCAACGCTTGCAATTGCCGCATGAGATGGGCATATTGTGATGCTCAGCTTGTAAATCTATATCTATTGCTAATACTCCCAAGAAACAATAGCTTCCCTTCCCAGGGATGATAAGAGTACGGTTGAGGCCGATGAAGCCTAAACCTGCCTTTACAGCCCAATAGCGCTCAAGTAGTGGGGCTGTGTCGCAAAAGGCTCGGCCTTGCACTTCAGGCACAAGCGTCTTAATATAGGCAAGTAATAGGTGTAGCTTATCCTTTACTACACGATGATAGTCGGCCCCATAAGCATAGTAAGCTATCTGGTACTCCTCTTGAGGAATGCGCTGTTGCGGGTAATAGTTGAGTGCTACGACGATGAGTGTGCGGCACCCGGGGACGAGTTGCGTAGGGTCGAGGCGTAGATGACGGTTACGCTCCATATAGGCCATGTTGGCATGGTATCCATTATTCACCCAATAGTCCAATTTTTGAGCCATTTCATCGCTTACAGGCTCAGCTTTGGCAAATCCACAAGCCGAGAAACCTAAGCGTAAGGCTTCAGCCCGAATGGCTGCTTCCGTTGAAACTTTCTCCATATTGGCAAGTGTGCTTTATTCCTAAAAGGTTATACGTTCTCTCTTCTCTTCGAGGCAAATTCGTACCCTACATAGTTGTCTGTCTGTTGGCAACACTCAGCCGCAAACTGGAGACCGCAACGGATGATGTCGTCCCAATCGCGCTCATTGAGGTTGTCGAGATCATCACGACGGATGCGATACTTAATGAGTCCGTAGAGGATACCGGCATTGAGGTTGTCGCCAGCCCCAATGGTACTCACGGGGGTGACAGGCTCAATGGAATAATGCTTCGTAAGTGTGCGGCTATAGAGGTCTACCCCTTGTGCTCCCCTGCTGTAGATGAAATGGGGGCAGTAGAAGTCGATCTTTTCTTTGAAAACCTTCGCTCCCTCTGCTATGCGGTATAAGATTTCGAAGTCTTCATCGGAACCTTTCACGATATCGGCATACTCAAGGTTCTCGATTACAGTTCCCATAAGTTTGATGGCTTCACCTGCATGATTGCGGCGGAAATTGACGTCATAATAGATGATAGCCCCTGCGTTGCGTGCCTTTTCAAGCAAGGCGGTTACCTTGTAGCGCATTTCGGGGTTGAGAGCATAGTAAGAGCCGAAGAGTATAATGTCGTCGCTCCCTATCGTAGGACATTCCCAATCGATACGTTTATTGAAGGGATCCTTGTAGAACGAGTATGTAGCGTTGTTATGCTCATCGAGAAAAGCCAGTGATATGGGCGACTTATGGTCAGGATACTCCGTAAGGTAGCTGTCGTCTACTCCATTGTCGTGCAAGAACGCGCGTACAATACCACCTACCTTATCATCGCCAATCTCGCTAAGGAGACACGATGGCACTCCTACACGACCGAGCGATATCATCGAATTGAAAGTGGAGCCGCCCGGTACTGAGGTGGTCACTTGGTTGTTCTTGAAAAGAATGTCGAGAATGGTTTCTCCTATACCAATGACTCTACGCATAGATTTCATTATTAGAAAGTGATACAATTCATTGACTTACTCAAAGACCTTAAACTCATATCCCTCTTGAAGGAGCCACTCGATAGCACGGGGCAAGGCATAGTGCAGATTGTGTACTGAGCGCAGTGAATCGTGGAAGGTGATGATAGAACCATTGCGGGCATATCGTTTCACTTTCTTTAGAATTTCACGCCCATTGAGCTTGGGCTTGTAGTCGCGTGTCACGAGGTCCCACATGATGATGCGGTAGCGTTCGCATAGAGCACGATATTGACTCATACGCATAAATCCGTGCGGTGGGCGAAACAAGTCTGTCGACAGATAGCAGTCTGCTTTGTCGATATTGGCAATATAACGCTCTGTAAGCTCCTTAAACCCCTTAAGGTGATTGTAGGTATGGTTGCCTATGCGATGTCCGCGCTCAACGACCATTTTGTACTCGTCGGGATGCTTGCGTACGTTGTCGCCTACCATGAAAAAGGTCGCTTTGATGTGGTATTTGTCCAATACATCCAACACCCAGGGTGTCACCTCAGGTATGGGACCATCGTCAAAGGTCAGATATACCGACTTCTCAGAAGCATTCATCCGCCAACATGCACGGGGGTACAGTCGGCGGATGAATTGTGGAGGTTGCTCGATAAACATTCGTTTTGTTCTCCTGTCCTTGAGTTTGCTTCTATAGGGACTATATTACAGTTTCAGTCTGAGCTGGAACTCTTCATATAGCTTGTTGAAAAGGCTCGTATAATGTGCGAGAGAGCCTTTGTCAGATGAGCGATCCATGATCTGCAATGTTCTTGCCAAAGCTCTAAGGCATGAATCAATCTCTCCAATTGAAGCGTGGAATTTTCTATCGCTCAGGCTCAAGTACCAAGTGAGATACTCAATCTCGTTTTCGGCTATTTGTGAGAGGATGTTCATTCCCTTCTCTGTCTCACCCAATGCCAGATAGTTCTGACCTATCAAGTATGACTGGCTCTGCCAGAAGTTATGTGGCAAGATGGATGCGGGGAACTCCTCTTCGCACTTGTCGAGCACGGCCAAAGCCTTCTCCTTCTTGCCTTCGCGCAGCAATTGGCTAGCCAGCATAGTGTAGAGGCGGCGATGGGTGTAGCCCATGCGAGTGATGGTCTCGTCGATATAGATGCCAGGAGTGTTCATACCACCAAACTTGAAGCGGTTCATCAAGTTCTCATACATCGTTTCGCTATCTACAGCGTAGCCACCTTGCGGAGCGATACCCAGTTCGCGGAAGTTGAACGGAGTGATACGGTAGGCCAATCCCTCTTGCAAGAAGAAGTTCTCAAGTCCTACATAGTTCTCGCTACCTACGGTAGTAGACATATAGAGTGGGCGCTCCCAATTGGTGCTGGCCAACATCTCGAGCAGCATGATGTGGTTTTTGGTAAGGAGCAAATGACCATTTACACGACGCAAGTTGTTGAGCGAGATTACCATGCGGTCGGGCATCTTGCTCATGGTTTCCTCATCGGTAGCACCACGGTATTGCTCGGGGATATACATACCCGAACGCAGGATTGCAGCTTTGTCGAGTGTGATGTATACGGTATCAGTGGGGATGTAGTGAAGGCTCTCGTCCTTACTCTTTGCCCAATAGTCGAGGACATTACGCAACTCGAAGGGCTCTTCGCCAAATTGACGGCGGGCTGCTGTTGGTTGCTTCTTGTAGGTATCGAGTACAAGTTTCTTCATCTCGGGACGGATGTAGACAGCGTCATTGGTTCCCTCTACATAGTCGAGACGCTCCCACTGGATAGGTACTGAGGGCGAGTCGTAAGCCGGGCGGCGCATCTGGTCGATGTACCAATCGGTCTGCAGGTATGAGAGGTTACATACGCGAGTATCGGTGCGCACACCCTCTACCTCCTGATTGTACCACAAGGGGAAGGTGTCGTTGTCACCATTGGTAAAGATGATGGGAGCACCCTTTTCAGGAAGTGTGTTGAGATAGTTCTGACCGAAGTCGCGAGCCATGTAGCGGTTGCTGCGATCGTGGTCGTCCCATGTCTGGCTTGCCATCTGCAGCGGCACAAGCACACATACGAGCGTAGCGATGGTAGCAGCTACAGTCTGATTCTTGGTAAGCTTCTGCAAGCCCTGTGCGATACCAGCCACACCCATACCAATCCAAATAGCAAAGGCATAGAACGAAGCGGCATAAGCATAGTCGCGCTCACGGGGCTGCATGGGGGTCTGGTTCAGGTAGAGCACGATGGCCAATCCCGTCATGAAGAAAAGCATGAATACTACCCAGAACTGGCGTGTGCCACGCTTGCCACGGCCTGCTTGCCAGAAGAGACCGATGAGACCGAGTATCAAGGGGAGGCCATAGAATACGTTGCGGCCCTTGTTCTCGCGGAGGGCTGTGGGGAGCAAGGTCTGATCACCCACGAGCAACTTGTCTATAAAGTTGATACCTGTAATCCAGTTACCATGTTCCAGTTCGCCATGTCCCTGTATGTCGTTTTGACGGCCTACGAAGTTCCACATGAAGTAGCGCCAGTACATGAAGTTCACCTGATAGTTGATGAAGAACTTGATGTTGTCCATCTGTGTGGGCACCTTTACCTTTTGTCGTTGTCCGTTTACGTTGACAATGGCTTCACGCCCCTTGATGCCACCTGCCCAGTTGTCGTAGAGGTTGATGGTAGTGCCATTTCCTGTGGGCCAGTTGGCGTGGTCGGCACTGTGCAAGCGGGGGAAGAGCATTGCGGGCTCCATTACAGCCTCCTCCTTGACGCGTACTACAAAGTACTGGTCCTTTTCATCGGGGCTAGCCTTCTCTTTGGGTATATACACCTTGGCACCCTCTTTTACTACGGGTACCCAGTACTGACCCTCTACGACGCGCTTTACCTTCGATGCGTAAGTGCCGCCATAGAAGAGCGGTGTGTCGCCATACTGCTCACGATTGAGGTAGCTACCCAGGGTAAAGATATCCTCGGGTGAGTTTTGGTCCATCGGGGTGTTGGCCGATGAGCGCACCACGATGACAGCGTACGATGAGTATCCGATAACAATCATCATGATTGACACCAGCGCTGTGCTCATCACACGGGCACTCATGCGCCACTGCTCCTTGAGCTTATCCATATTGAAGAGGTAGGCAGCCAATGCTGCAAGCACTACCAAGCCGAGTGCTACACACTTGATGCCATGTCCGTAGAAGGGCAAGCCGGTAAGAGCTACTACAGCGATGAAGGCGATATAGGTGCGAGCAGCCGAACGTGCAGCGTAGGTCTCCCAAATGCTCCATACCAATGCTGCTACCAGCACCACGATATAGATGATGAGACCCGTATTGAACGGCATAGAGAGGCCATTGACGAAGAGCAGTTCAAACCATCCACCCACCTTTACGATGCCCGGCACGATGCCATAGAGGATAGCTGCGATGAGCACTGCCGATACGATGAGTGCCATGAGCGAACCCTTCCATCCGGCATTGGGGCGCTTCTTGTAGTAATAGATAAGCACGATGGCGGGGATACAGAGCAGGTTGAGCAAGTGCACACCCACTGAAAGGCCCATCATGTAGGCAATGAGGATGATCCAGCGGTCGCTACGCACACTGTCGGCCTCTTCCTCCCATTTGAGGATAAACCAGAATACCACGGCGGTGAAGAATGAGCTATAGGCATATACCTCGCCCTCAACAGCGCTATACCAGAATGTGTCGCTGAACGTGTAGGCCAAGGCGCCCACCAATCCGGCACCGATGATCGTAATCATTTGGCCTGTCTTGATAGTGGTGCTGGTGCCGCAGATGAGGCGGCGTGTCAGGTGTGTGATACTCCAGAAGAGGAAGAGTATGCAGCCTGCACTGAGCAATGCCGACATCACGTTCACCATATAGGCTACCTGTGAGGGGTCGCTGGCCAACTGTGAGAACAAGTTAGCTGTGAGCATGAAGAAGGGCGCACCAGGTGGGTGACCCACTTCAAGCTTAAAGCCCGTGGTGATAAACTCGGGACAATCCCAAAAACTTGCCGATGACTCGATGGTCAAGCAATAGACCACCGCTGCCACGGCAAATACAAGCCAACCCATGAGGTTGTTTACCAATTTGTATTGTTTCATTGTAACGAAATGTTTTGTTTTCTTCGCGTCCAATGATGCGCAAATAGTGTTGCCTATCTTCGCATCGAAGATGCAAAGGTAGTGCAAAAAATCGAAATATTACCCAAAAAGCCTGTCAATTAGCATTTTTTCACATCCACCCAATGCAAAAGCGCCCATTTCATCGGGCATTCTCTCCTACTCCATACTCCGCTTTCAGGAACTCGTAACCTATGCGGCAACGCAAGCAGTCGCGGCGGTCGCAATACTGTTTCTTGAGTTGTATGAGTGCCTGGCTATCGGCAGCATGCTTCACCAGCAAGCCGCAGTCGGTCCAGTTGCGTATGATATAGTTGTTCTCTGCCTTCAGTTGCTCGAGTAGCAGCACGGCTTGCTCGCAGTAGCGCTCGTCGTCTTTTCGGCGGCCATAGCTATAGTAGAAGGGAGCCACCGAATTGATGAGCAACAGGGTCACCGCATTGTTCGTAATGCGCCTTTTCATCGGGGTCGAGGTGGTGGATCCAAACACGTAGTGTGTGTCCCAATACTCCGATGCACACACATCGAGCAATGCTGTGATAGCCTTGCGGTCGGGAGCAGCCAGCAGCTTCGATACGCTGATGCGGCGTTGGTGATAGAGCATGGCCAGCTGTGCCAGTCGCACATGGGGGAAGTTTGCCGGACGCATACCCAAGTGTCGCCATAGGGTGTGGCTCATGGGAGTGAACCCAAACTTATGGGCGAGAAACCGATATTCGCGGCAGAGCGACTGGTAATACTCGTCGCTGGCAAGGTCGGACCAATAGTATTCGGGCACAGCCTCATCGGCGAGCAGTCCGGCCTGACCGAAGAAGATGGCCTCTACCTGTAGCAGGTTGTCGGCATGCTTGTCCACCGCGCGGAAGTCGATGCGGCGCGCCCACTCATCGAAGGCATCGCCATTGGTGCCGAAGCCGAAGTTGCGGGCGAGGGTGCTGAAGAGGGCATCATCCCAATTCTTGTCGTGTGCCTCGTAGCGTTGTACGATGAGTGCGGCACGTTGTTCGAGTCGCTCACATAGCAGTGATGAGAGAAAGCTATGTATGGTAAGTGCACTTAGCGCGGGTATCACCCGATGACATGGGGGATAATGGTCGGCTTGGCGCAGTTGCTCATAGTTGGCAGCAATGTGTGGTGGCACCTTCAGCTCCAGTTGCGGGATGGGCGTACCATCGGTGCGTGTGAGCGGCTCGTCTACCGTCTCGGCCACGTGTAGCACCACCGAGTCGTAGCGCACGTTGGTGTGGTGCCCATGCTGGTGCCACTCTGAGGTGCGGGTGTGTATCTCTACGTTGCCCACCCAAAGTGTGTCGCCTATCTTTACCTTGGCATTGAAGAAGTCGGGGCCATCGCTACGGTTCTCCAAACCCGGCTGTATCACCTCGATGGGTAGCCCGTCGGTGGTCTTCAACTCAGCAAGCGGGAAGAGACGGTGTTTCCAAACGTAGCGTACGAGAGATTCCACGGTAGTTAAATTAAAAGTTAGAAATTAAAAGTTAAAACTAGCTATTGGGGCGCTACTTACCTATGGCTTCAGGGACGAACTTTAGGCGAAGCCGCCATACTGTGCTTTTATCTGCTCGAATATTGCAAACAGCTCCTCCACGGTCTCGGCACGTAGCATGGCGATGCGCAGCTGCTTGAAGTCGGGCAGCCCTTTGAAGAGCGGTGTGGCAGCCAGGTGGCGACGTATGTGCAGTATGCCGCGTCGTTCGTCGAGTCGGGCCACACTCTGGTTCACTTCGTCGCGGAGGATATCCATACGCTCATCGAAGGTGAGAGGTGGCAACTGCTCGCCCGTCTCCAGATAGTGTTTCACCTCGCGGAATATCCAGGGGCGGCCAAAGCTGGCACGGCCTATCATCACGGCATCCACACCATAGCGGTCGAAGCACTCCTTGGCGCGCTCCGGTGTGGTGATGTCGCCATTACCGATAATGGGGATGTGCATGCGCGGATTGTTCTTCACCTCACCGATGAGGGTCCAGTCGGCCTCGCCCGTATACATTTGAGCACGGGTACGGCCATGTATGGTGAGCGCCTTGATGCCGCAGTCTTGCAACTGCTCGGCCAGGTCGACGATGATTTTTGAGCTCTCGTCCCATCCGAGTCGGGTCTTCACGGTCACGGGCGTCTTTACAGCATTTACCACCGAGCGCACGATGTCGAGCATCAGCGGCACATTCTGCAGCATGCCTGCTCCGGCTCCCTTGCCTGCCACGCGCTTCACAGGGCAGCCAAAGTTGAGGTCTATGATGTCGGGCTTCACCTCTTCTACGATGCGTGCCGCCTCGGTCATCGAGTCTACGTCGCGACCATAGATCTGTATGGCCACGGGGCGCTCCTCATCGCAGATGGCAAGTTTTTGCATCGACTTGTTTACCTGACGGATGAGCGCATCGCTCGATACAAACTCCGTATACACGAGGTCGGCGCCAAACTGCTTGCACATCAGTCGGAAAGCGGGGTCGGTGACATCCTCCATCGGTGCCAGCAGCACGGGATACTTGCCCAATTCTATATTGTCAATCTTCATCGGTGTGTTTGTTGTTGCTAATATATGGGTGTAAAGGTACGCAAAAGATGCCGACCGAGCAAGAAAACCCACTAAATTCGGAGACTTTGCTTTGCAAAGGAGTTCCTAAGTCAACGGATGGGAAGGGATTGGGAGATACTCTTAGGTGAAAAAAGTTTATAAATCGGTTGGCGATGGCAGAGTGCAGCGCTCGCGCTGCAACGATAACGTTAACGATGACGAAAACGTTGACTTATCGTTCGCTGCAATTAATCCCGAGGCAATAGGAATAAACGAATCAACCCTACATATTGGACAAACAAAGCCCTGCAAAAAAAAGACAACTGTCTTATACTGGTATAGGTAGACACATTTAATAACCATTAAAATGTGTAGACAGTATGAGAAAAAAACATCAACGTTACAGTGAAGAAGAACGTTTGTCAATTCTTCGTGACTACTTTACTTCAGGTATGGGTAAGCG
>JAFZFZ010000030.1 GCA_017557005.1 Bacteroidaceae bacterium
GCTACGGCTCATCGAGCCCGTCTTTATCTGCCCGGCATTCATCGCCACGGCAATATCGGCAATCGTGGTGTCCTCGGTCTCGCCCGAGCGGTGGCTGATGATGGTGGTGTAACCATTACGGCGGGCCAGTTCGATGGTGTCGAGCGTCTCGGTGAGCGTACCTATCTGGTTCACCTTCACCAATACGCTATTGGCACAATTGCGCTCGATACCCTTCTGCAGGTACTTCACATTGGTCACGAAGAGGTCATCGCCCACCAGTTGGCAGCGGTCGCCAATACGCTCGGTGAGCATCGCCCAGCCATCCCAGTCGTTCTCGGCCATACCATCCTCGATGGAGTCGATGGGATAGAACTCCACGAGGCGCTCCAGATAGTCGACCTGCTCCTCGGATGTGCGCTTATGCCCCACAGGATCCTCAAACAGGGTGTAGTCATACACGCCCTCCTTGTAATACTCCGATGCCGCGCAATCGAGCGCCAGCGTGATGTCTACTCCCGGCTCATATCCTGCTCGCTTGATGGCCTCGACGAGGATATCAAGCGCCTCCTCCGTGCCACCCAGTGCAGGGGCAAAGCCGCCCTCGTCGCCTACACCCGTGCTATAGCCGCGTGTCTTGAGCACGCCCTTCAGTGCGACAAACACCTCGGCACCCATCCGTACGGCCTCGCGCAACGTGTGTGCCCCGATGGGGCGTATCATAAACTCCTGGAAGGCAATGGGTGCATCAGAGTGGCGTCCGCCATTGAGCAGATTCATCATCGGCACGGGCATCACATGAGCATTCGCCCCACCGATGTAGCGATACAGTGGCATGCCACACGCCTCGGCAGCAGCCCGCGCTATGGCCAGCGACACACCCAATATGGCATTGGCACCGAGATGGCGCTTCGTGGGCGTACCGTCGAGCTCCAGCATCAGGCGATCCAGATTGCGCTGCTCATACACATTGCAGCCACGCAGCACAGGGGCTATGCGGTCATTGATGTTGACCACCGCCTTCTCCACCCCCTTACCGCCATAGCGGTGCTTGTCTCCATCGCGCAACTCCAGCGCCTCGTTCTCCCCCGTAGAGGCTCCCGAAGGCACCGATGCACGACCTACAATTCCATTCTCCAATATCACCTCAGCCTCCACCGTAGGGTTGCCGCGCGAGTCGAGGATCTCACGTCCTCGGATATTTGCTATTCTCATATCGTTCTTTCTTATTATGGTTTATACTTTAGTAGCAACAAACGAGCTAAATATAAAGTTTCTTGGACGAGCCAAGTGTTAAGGCTGGTCTTGTATATTTCTCTGCGGGTGTAGTCTACCTTCGTAATCTATTGCAAAGGTAGGCATAATGTTGTGACATCAGCAAACGGCCCAATCAATAGCCTTATAGAGGCCGCCTATAATGAAGTATATAACCTTTGGCTTTGCCACCACTTCATTTGTCAAACTTTTTCGAGGGCTTGACAAAAAATTATCACAGGCACGACAAAATTTTGTCAAGCCTGTGATAATTTTTTATCAAAGGCTCCAAATGGTGGTTTGCTTATATCCAAATTCCAGTTTGGGCAAAGAAAAACTCCAGTTTGGACGAATCCAAACGAAAGCAAACTCAGCGCCTACGACATAGTAGCATATTGTCTGGCACAACAACCTACAAAGCCTTCAAAGTACGCCTCCGCCTTTTCTTTTCAGACTTTATAGGTTGTTGCGAGTGGACGCATGGACTGCTTGATTAAGGGGCTGCTACGGATAAGTTGTAGGGGGTGAGGAATAATAATTTGGTGTGAGGGCACTGATGTTCCGATAAAAAGTGTATCTTTGCGATTGAATTGTGCGGATAGGAGCTATCGGTGCAGTTCGAGAGACATATTGATTTAGCGTTTGCTATTTATTCTAAAAATGTTCCGAAAACTTGGCCGTGGAAAGAACAGTGACAAGAATAAGTTGGTTAAACGCCTACGTTATACGTGGGCGCAATTTATCTGTCGCTGTGGGTTTCGGCCAAGTACCCTGGAACGTTTGGATAGATTGTTGTCCACGTTCCTTTTTTATTGGGATAATGCGCAATTTGCTGATTTTTGTATGTGGAGTGACAAGTTATGTCACATGGAGTGCATATATTTGCAGCACAAATGGTAATGCTATGAAGAATGTTGTATTATTGACAAGGTATCTGCTAATAATTAATAAATTGCAGAGAGAGAAAGGTCGTTACGTAATGGCAGGGGAGTTGCTGCAACACGTAAACAGAGAACTGGAGTATCGTGGGTATTCATCTGACATCAGTATGAGAACTTTACAAAGAGATATAGAAGATATCTGTGAATTGAGATTCCCTATTGAGCACAAATATAACTATGGCTACTGTTTGCAGGCCGACCAGCCTGTATTCTTTACGAATACGGAAGAGATGTTGCTGAACTTTGACCTACTCAATGCCATGAACAGTGAGAGTGCGGACAATCGGTATATCTTGGCAGAGCATCATCGCCCCGTAGGCAGTGAGCAAATGCCGCTACTCATTGATGCCATACGCAAGCAGCATCCAATAAAGTTTGACTATACCCTTGTCAGACATAATGATAATGTAATATGCGTCAATGCACTTCCTCATTTCTTGAAAGAATCGAACCAACGGTGGTACCTTTTGGCAAAGGTTGGGGATACATTGAAGAGTTACGGAATAGACCGAATAGCTAATATCGAAGTGATGGAGCACGAAAAGTTTAAGCGCGACCAGTCTATAAATATCGATGAACTATTCAGAGATTCATACGGTATCTGGCAACAAACGGACATACCGGTTGAGGACATTGAATTGTCTTATGATGCCTTGGATGGCAAGTTCTTGAAGTCCCTTCCGCTGCATCACTCGCAACGTGTCGTTTGTGATACCGAGGAGGAGTTCCGAATCACATTACGCCTACGCATTACGAATGACTTTGTTATGGAACTCCTCTCACGGAGCCGTTCTCTGACAGTTATTCGTCCACAGCATTTGCGTGAGAGAGTATATAAAGTTTATCAAGAAGCATTAGAAAGGAATAGACTATGATTAAATTGAAACCATCTCAGATTTGCACCAATTACAAGCAGTCAAACCGCTTGGTGAAGGCAGGCGTGTTATCCGAAACGGCCGACATGTATGTGTACGAGCGTGATGGACATGAATATATAGGTTTCGGTAGTCCTGACAGCGAAGCAATTTCGCACAAGGCCTTGCCCGCTTGGTCACTGGATAGGCTGATAGATATGCTTCCCAAGAAATCCATGCAATTTAGTATTAATCTCGAGATTTGTGGTAATGACTCAGAGGATAACCCCATCTACACATTCGACGGTCATGAATTTGAAGACTTTAGTGGTGCAAAGAATATTTATGATGCGACAATAGAGTTGATAGAAACGCTTATCAAAACACGATTTTTCGAATACGTGGATTGGAGCAAAAAGGATGGGAATAAAGTGACAAGGTTTATTAATAAAATAATTAAATGTTAGAAGCATGGAAAGTATTAAGGAAAAACTTATGAAAGATGGATTTGAAGGTTTCGTAAGTGTAAAAGATTTGAAAGAAGACTTCAAAAGTGGTGGTATTCCTAAAGTAGAAGGTGTCTATCATGTGTTGAGATTGAAAGATTCAGAACCAGAGTTCCTGAAAAAAGGAACAGGAGGATATCATAAAGGCAAAGAACCGAATGTGTGTATTGATGAACTTCGACAAAACTGGATAGATGCAGAGCCTATTGTATACATCGGCAAGGCTACAGAATTGTATAAGCGAATTCAACAATACATAAAGTTTGGCAGTGGAAAGAATGTAGGACATTATGGAGGTCGCTATATTTGGCAATTGGCAGACTCGGATGATTTGGTCGTTTGTTGGAAATGTGTAGAAGACTCACGAAGTGTGGAGGCAGCGATGATTGCAGAGTTTAAGATGAATCATGAAGGAAAGCGCCCTTTCGCGAATCTTCAGGATTGAGAAATATAAAAACATTAAATATATATATATAGAGAGAGCTATTCTGCACTAGATAAAATCATTCCCTTTATTAAAAAGCAGTACGGTGTTGATGTTGCCTCTCTTCCTGCATCAAAAGAAGAGTTGAAAGCCGCTTATGAGAAAGACAAAGGCAGTGCAATAAATGGTGCCGAAAGCAGTGTAATCAACGAATTATATAATCAACTAGCAAATGTTCGTTCCTGTTGATGCCGAAGTATTGATAGAAGAGTTATACAATACCTACGGATATTCCGTGTCGCTCGACTATGCAATAAACTATATTAAAATGAATCCCTACGCTACAGTGGATGATTTTCATGATTGGCTGCATCGTATAGTTGAATATGATGATTAAGGAGTAGGGATATATATATTAAAACTCCACGAAGTCTTCAAAGAATAGGCGTAGACGTACTTTGAAGGCTTTGTGGAGTTTATTCTAATGTCCTCTCCTTGCTCTCTTTCCGCCCAATCCTCAAGGTCGAAGAAAAGAACGCAGCCACGAGCGATTAGGAAGAAGCAAGAAGTAAGCAGAAGATTGGGAAACGATGACACTCCGCCAAGAAAACGGAAAAGTCTAAGGTTTCAATTTCCTCACCGCGTAAGCAATTCGTAGGATTTTCCTACCAATATGCTACGAAATTTTCGTACGGGATTTACGAGCGTTTCGTTCTGTGATTGTCAAGAATATTATCAAAAATGGCTAAAAGCACCGCGATATTATGGTTTGTAAGGAAAATGATGTATTTTTGCAGATGAATCTATACCTGTGACAAGCAAGTACACTATACCATGATACTGAAACTCTACGCAAAGAACAACGCACGCCGCGATATTGATCGTATAGTCGACATCTTGAATGATGGTGGAGTCATCATCTACCCTACCGACACCACCTATGCCTTTGGCTGCCATGCCTTGAAGGAACGAGCCATTGAACGCGTATGCGAAATCAAGGGACTCGACACCAAACACCACCTGCTCTCAGTAGTAGCACACGATATCCGAAGTGTGAGTGAATATGTGCGCATCGACAACGACACCTTCCGCCTCATGCGCGACCATCTGCCTGGTCCCTTCACCTTTATCCTCCCAGCAGGAAACCGTCTGCCCAAGATATTCAAGAACCGCAAGGAGGTAGGTATACGTATCCCTGACAATAGCATTGTAAGCGAGATATGCGAAGCATTGGGTGCACCGCTACTTTCAACGAGTCTCAAGGTAAGCGAACACGAAGATATCGAGTATATGACTCAGCCCGAACTCATCGACGAGAAGTATGGCGACCGCGTAGACCTCATCATCGATGGTGGCGAGGGCGACACTGAACAAAGCACCATCATCAACTACACCGATGGAGAGATGGAAATCATACGCCAAGGAAAGGGCTGGATATAGCATTTTAACACGATATTAACAATAGCTTTTCACCAAATAAAGCTATATGTTTTATAAAAAAGTCGTAACTTTAGTGATTATGACACAGAAATTAGGCGGCGCCTCGGAAAACTGCAAATAAATTTGCGTTTTCTCTCGGCTTGCACTAACATTAGCCTACTTCGCAGTCTGAAATTAGGCGGCGCCTCGGAAAACTGCAAATAAATTTGCGTTTTCTCTCGGCTTGCACTAATTTTGCGCTTTAATTCATTTAAGCATGGCAACATTACGATTCGAAGTTATAGGCGAGGCATTTAAAAAGCGCCCTTTAGAGGTAGCAACTCCCGATGCACGCCCCTCAGAATATTTTGCAATCAACGTATTTAATAAGGAGAAGATGGCACGCTATCTCTCCGCCGAGGTGTACGGCAAGATGATCGATGTCATCGAGCATGGTGCACGCATGGAACGCGGCATTGGCGACCAAGTAGCCGAGGGCATGAAACGTTGGGCAATGGAGCTGGGCGCAACGCACTACACTCACTGGTTTCACCCACTCACCGACACTACAGCCGAGAAGCACGACGCATTCGTCGAGCACGATGGCAAGGGCGGCATGATTGAGGCTTTTGACGGCAAGCTGCTCGTACAGCAAGAGGGCGATGCCTCATCATTCCCCAATGGAGGTATCCGCGCCACCTTCGAGGCTCGTGGCTACTCGGCTTGGGATCCCACATCGCCCGCCTTCGTAATGGATGATACGCTCTGCATACCTACCGTATTCCTCTCCTATACAGGCGAAGCACTCGACTACAAGGCTCCTTTGCTAAAAGCGTTACATGCTGTAGACAAAGCGGCCACTGAGGTGTGCCACTACTTCGACCCCGAAGTAAAGCGTGTAACCTCGTACCTCGGATGGGAGCAAGAATACTTCTTGGTGGATGAGGGACTCTATGCTGCTCGTCCTGACCTGCTGATGTCGGGCCGCACACTGATGGGACACGGATCGGCCAAGGACCAGCAGCTCGAAGACCACTACTTCGGTGCTATCCCCGAACGTGTTGCTGCATTCATGAAGGAGCTCGAGATTGAGGCTTTGAAACTCGGTATCCCCGCCAAGACACGCCACAATGAGGCAGCACCCAATCAGTTTGAGTTGGCCCCCATCTACGAAGAAACCAACATCGCCTGCGACCACAATATGTTGGTGATGATTCTCATGAAAAAGATTGCACGCAAGCATGGCTTCCGTTGCCTATTGCACGAAAAGCCCTTTGCAGGCATCAATGGTTCGGGTAAGCATAACAACTGGAGCCTTGGTTCAGACCGTGGCCATCGCTTGATGTCGCCCGGCAAGACTACCGAAGACAACCTCATGTTTATCACCTTTGTGGTAAACACCCTGGCTGCCGTATACCGCCACAACGGACTGCTGAAAGCCTCCATCATGAGTGCCACCAACACCCATCGCTTGGGTGGACACGAAGCACCTCCCGCCATCATATCATCATTCTTGGGCAAACAGTTGACCGAGCTATTTGATGCTTTGGAAAACTCTTCTAGCGAAGAGCTCTTCAAGATTGCAGGCAAGACAGGTAAGAAGATTCTCGAAATGCCCCAGATACCCGAGTTGCTTATCGACAACACCGACCGCAACCGCACCTCTCCCTTTGCCTTTACCGGTAACCGCTTCGAGTTCCGTGCTGTAGGTTCAGAGGCCAATTGCGCATGTGCCATGATTGCCCTCAATGGTGCCGTAGCCGAGCAGTTGGATGAGTTCAAGAAGAATGTTGATGCTCTTATTGAAAGTGGCATGGACAAACGCGAGGCACTCATCAAGGAGATTCAGAAACTCATCACTTACTGCAAGCCTATCCGCTTCGACGGTAACGGTTATAGCGACGAGTGGAAAGCCGAGGCTGCACGCCGTGGACTCGACTGCGAGACCTCAGCGCCCGAGATTTTCAAGTCTTATGCCAATGAGACAAGCGTGCAGATGTTCGAAAAATTGAGCATCATGAACCGCGCAGAACTGGAGGCAAGAAATGAGATTAAGTGGGAAATATACACTAAGAAGATACAGATCGAAGCCCGCATCTTTGGTGATATGGCACTCAACCACATCATACCTGTGGCTACTAAATACCAAAGCCAACTGGTCGACAATGTATACAAGATGAAAGAGATTCTTGGTGCAGAAGGCGAAACGCTCTCGGCTTCGAACATCAACCTCATCCGCCGCATCGCCGGCCTCGTACACAAGATTGAGAGCGGCGTGGCAGAGATGATCGAATGTCGTAAGGTTGCCAACCGCCTCAGCGGACTCTATGAGAAAGCCACCGCCTATCACGATACTGTAGCACCTAAGTTGGAGGAGTTGCGTTCTTACATTGACGACCTCGAAGAGGTAGTAGACGATAGCTTGTGGCCCTTGCCCAAATACCGTGAATTATTGTTTATACGATAACGTAACAATTTATACACATCTCACAGATACCACTTATGAAAAAGTTTAGATACCTCATAGTCTTGACTCTATTTGCACTAAACGCCTTGATGGCAACAGCGCAAACAGACTCTTATTTCTTACATACCGTCACCAAAGGACAAGGATTGTACTCTATCTCACGCATGTATGGAGTCACTGAAGCTGACATCATAAGCATTAATCCTGGAAGTGATGTAGTAATCAAGGTAGGAGAGCAACTGCGTATACCGCAGAAGAAAAATCAAGACACAAGTTCTAACGAGCAGCAGTCGACAGCAACAGGCCAGCAATTTCACACGATTAAAACTGGCGAAACGCTGTATCGCTTGACCGTCATCTACAACATGTCGGCTCGTGAGATATGTGAGGCCAACCCCGGACTGAGTGCCGAGAATTTCAAAGTGGGACAAGTGATTGTAATACCCTCTAAAAAGGTTGAGCAGATTGAAACATCAAAACAGCAGAAAGTAACTGAGCCCGCTCCTTTAATTGGTAAGAGCAATAACATTGTAGAAGCAACAAGTACTCCCCAATCTGACTGCAGAACAGAACATCTGGTGCAGCGCAAGGAAAACATCTATCGCATCAGCCGAATGTATGGTATCACTGAGTTGGAACTCATCAATGCCAACCCCGAGCTTCGTGAACGCAAGTTGAGAAAGGGAGAGACACTATGCATCCCCTATCCCAAGAGCGAGAAGCAGGTGAGCACACCCGTCACAGAGCCTCAACAAGAGCCTACTATCGTGATACCTACCGACGAGAGCCTCTTTGCAGAATCAAAAGAGATAGCACAAGATATCGAACAGATTAAAGCAGCCATCATACTCCCCTTCATGCTCGACAGCGTCAGCAACGACCGCTTCAAGATGGTAGAATTCTACGAAGGATTCCTGCTTGCTCTTGATAGTCTGAAAAAAGACGGAGTATCTGTTGACCTCTACCTGTACGACTCAGGCAATCCCCAGCAATCCATCACCCCGATATTGGAGAAACCTGAGATGCGAGAGATGAACATCATCTTTGGCCCTATGTACAGTAACCACATCAACGAAGCTACTGCTTTTGCCGCAGCAACAGGAATCAGAGTGGTTATCCCCTTTGAGCGCAATGTAGATGAGGTTTTCACTAACCCTTACATCTATCAGATCAACACTCCACATAGCTATTTCTACTCAGAGGTATTCGATCATTTCTTCCTTCAGTTCCCCCACCCCAATGTCATCTTTTTTGACTCACCCGGAGAGAAGGAAAATGAAATGATTGCTGGTTTCAAGCAAGAATTAGCCAACCGCAATGCTCCCTTCACAGTATTGCCCGCTGATACCGCTACCAACAAGGACACTATACGTGCCCACCTTCTCCTTGACCATGAGAACATACTGATGATGAATTCCGATGGCAGTGGAGGTCTCAACAACATGATGCCAGTATTCCAACTATTGGTGCGCGATACCGCCACTACCAAGTATGATGTACACCTCTTTGGATATCCCCAATACCAGGTATACACCAACAACCACTTGGCCTCATTCTATGAGATCGACACCTATTTCTTCTCATCATTCTACACCAACAACCTATTGCCTCAAGCCATTAACTACCACAAGAAATACCGCCGCATATATAGTAAGGAGATTGTCAACCGATATCCTAAGTATGCAATTCTTGGCTTTGATATAGGTTACTATTTCTTGAAAGCACTGCATCTCTATGGTACCGATATGGAAAACCATCTGCATGAGATGAAATACGACCCCATTCAGACCGGATTCAAATTCGAACGTGTGAATAACTGGGGCGGATTCATCAACCGCAAGGTGTTCTTCATCAACTTCGGCAACAATTATGAATTGCGAAAAATAGATTTCGACTAATGAAACGACTACTGAGTATTTTTGCATTCATTACTGTATGCCTAGGAGCCTCAGCCCAAGTAGGTGAACTTCGCAACAACGTAGCAATAGGCGTCAATGGAGGATACAACCTTAGCAGTGTAGACTTCAGTCCTACCATCAAGCAAGGGCTCCAACCCGGCTATACCGGTGGTTTCACATTGCGCTACACAACTGAAAAATACTTTTCGCTTATCTGCGCGGCCCAATTAGAGGTAAATTTTGCCCAACGCGGATGGAATGAATTTATTGACGACGGAAGCAACAACGCATATAGCCGTACGACCAACTACATTGAGATTCCCTTCTTCGCACATATCGGATGGGGCAAAGAAGACAGAGGAATGCAATTCTTCGTCAATGCTGGTCCTCAAATAGGACTCTTCCTCAATGACAACGAATATTATGGGTTCACAGAGGAATACCCTTGGAATCCCAATAAACGCCCCAACAATATCATACAGCAATATGGAAAAGAGATTGAGAACAAGCTCGAATACGGCATTACAGGTGGCCTTGGTATGGAGTTAAAAACAGGAGTCGGCAATTTCATCATTGAAGGCCGCTATTTCTTCGGTCTTTCCGACATGTATGGAAACTCTAAGGCTGACCCCTTCGGTCGTTCTGCCAATACAACGATAACAGGTAAGATCACCTACTTGATCGACATCTTGAAATAAAACAGAGAACCAGACAGTCATAGGCAGGTCAAAGTAAACAAACAACAAGAGTGGGGAGACAACCAAAAGGTACTCCCCACTCTTATTATTCATGCCTTACTGATCAATTTTCGCCAAGCTCTACAGCATAGTTGGCACGACGACCTGAGGTGTAGTATCCCGAGATGAAGAGTACACGCTCGGGCGATTGGTTGGCAGCTTTAAGCACTTCTGCGAGATCTTCTTCGCTGGTAATCTTATTACCGTTGACCTTGAGGATAATGAAGCCCTTCTTGATACCCGCATCAGCCAGTTTGCCCTTGTCGAGACCCGTCACCTGCAAGCCGTAGTTCACCCCGAGGTGGCGCTTCATATCATCGTCGATAGGTTTGAAGGCAGCACCGAGCATATCGAGATCAAACTTCTTCACCACTTCTGTATTGCCTTGCAGATTCTTGAGCGTCACGTTGAGGTCCTTCTCCTTCTTATTGCGTAGGATGGTAACCTCCACCTTGTCGCCAGGGCGGTACTTAGCAATGCTCTCTTGCAACTCAGCCATATTACGTACCTTCTTTCCCTCAATACCTACGATGACATCGCCCGACTCAATACCTGCAGCCTTAGCACCGCTACCATCCGTAACATCGGCCACATATACGCCCTCTACCACGCCAAGGTCCTTATCCTTAGAGCGCTCATCACCGAGGTCATATCCCGAAATACCGAGGATAGCACGCTGCACAGCACCAAACTCCTTGAGATCACCTACCACCTTGGTCATAATGCTGGTAGGAATAGCAAATCCGTAGCCTGCATAGGCTCCTGTGGGCGATGATAATACGGCATTGATACCTACAAGTTCACCACGCGCATTCACCAAAGCGCCACCGCTATTACCTTGGTTGATGGCAGCATCGGTTTGGATGAACGACTCGATACCTCCATCATACACACGCAACGAACGAGCCTTGGCACTCACAATACCTGCAGTGACGGTAGAGGTGAGGTTGAAAGGGTTACCCACAGCAAGCACCCACTCGCCCACCTTGAGAGCCTCAGAGTTACCAATAGGAATAGTGGGGAAGTCGTCGCCCTCGATCTTGATGAGAGCAAGGTCTGTATTGGGGTCAGTACCGATAAGCTTACCCTTAAACTCACGGTTATCGTTGAGTTTCACATCGATCTCGTCGGCGCCATCAATCACGTGATTATTAGTAACGATGTAGCCATCCTTAGAGATAATGACACCCGAACCGAATCCTACTCGAGGCTGAGTGCGCACCTGCTGCTGACGGCCCATGCCATCACCAAAGAAGAAGTCGAAGAGGTCGGGCATCTGCTGCACGGTCTGCGTGCGTCCCAACTGAGTGGACTTGATATGCACTACGGCATGCACGGAATTCTCAGCCGCATCAGTAAGGTCGACAGGCTGTACCGGCTTACTATCGAAGAGAGCAGCAGGCATAGCAAAGCTATCCGTTTGAACCGATGACATAGCTACGGTATTGAAATGTTTTTCCATCAGCGCATAGGTGGTAACGCCTGCTACCATGGCACTACCCAGCACTACTGCCGAGTACCCAAAGAGTTTTTTAATTGTTGAATTCATAACTATATTATCATTTTAGTTAATACAATGCTTCTTTGTAGATGCAAGAATAAAACTTGCGAGTACAAATATAACTGCTTTATCCGGCAGTCATACCTATACTCGCAATTATTTACTACAAATTAACACTACACCCCCAACAATTAACAATTGTTAGGAAAGGCATCAGCGAAACACACCCAACTGTCCCAACAAGATGAGACCGATAGCTACGGGTGCAATATAGCGAAGAATAAAGATTACCAAGCGCAAGTATGAGGCGCGCAAGGTGCCACGGTTGGTAATCTCGTCGCGCACTAATTTCTTATCGAGGTACCAACCAGCAAAGACAGCAATGAGCATACCGCCCAAAGGCAACATGATATTGGATGCCACATAGTCGAAGAAATCAAAGATGCTCATGCCGAAGATACGTACACCATCGAACGGACCAAATGAGAGCGCACACACCACACCCACTATAGAGCAAGCAAGTGTTACAATGAGTGCCGCCTTGCGACGAGTGGTATTAAACTCCTCACTCACATAGGCAGTCACCACCTCGTGCATAGAGATAGTAGAGGTGAGCGCCGCCAACACGAGCAGGAAGTAGAAGAGTACCGACACTCCATAAGCCAAAGCGGGAACACCGCCAAAGGCTTGCCCAAAGACATTGGGCATGGTGATAAAGAGCAATGAAGGACCTATATCGCCGCTATCAAGCGTATAACCAGCATTGAACACGGCAGGAAAGATGATAAGTCCCGACATGATAGCCACCATAGTGTCGATGACCGCCACATTGAGAGCCGTCTTACCAATATTGGTCTCCTTGCTAAAATAAGAAGCATAGGTACATAGGCAACCAAGGCCGAGGCTGAGCGAGAAGAAAGCCTGTCCCATAGCGCTGAGCACTACAGAACCGGTAATCTTGCTAAAATCGGGACGAAAGAGAAACTCAAGACCTTCTGACGATCCTGGCAACATCACAGAACATATGGTGAGTACAAGCATGATGACAAACAGAGCGGGCATCATCAGTTTAGAGAACTTCTCTATACCACTCTTCACACCACGTATGACTACAAAGTGAGTAGCCATGAGGAAGCCCAGCATCCACAACACCGATTTCCAAGGGTTACTTACAAATTTGGCGAAGATAGCAGGAAAGTCGGCTGCGGTCTTACCATCAAAGTGGTTTCCAATAGCCAAGACGGTATACTCTGCTGTCCAACCAGCTACCACCGAATAGTAGCTGAGGATCACGAATCCCGAGAGCACACCCAAGCGACCTACCCAACGCCACGGGGTGCCAGGTGCAAGCACACGATAGGCGCCAGCCGTATTGGCTTGTGTATGGCGACCAATAAGAAACTCACTCATCATGATGGGAATACCCAACAATAGCACACAGCCAATATAGATAAGGATAAAGGCTGCACCTCCGTTTTGTCCAGTCTCAATGGGGAAGCGCCAAATATTGCCCAACCCAACAGCTGAGCCTGCTGCTGCCAATACGGCACCAAGCTTGCTTCCAAAGTTTTCTCGTGTATTGTTACTCATCTTTTTACCTTTTTCAAATGAATTCACAAAATTAGTGCAAACCGAGAGAAAAAGCAAGTTTACTTCCATTTTTCCGAGGTACAGCCTAATTTCAAGCAGTACAAGCCGAGGTTAAACATTCTTACCATTCCTGTGTTTAGGCTTAATATCATAATATATTTATGAAGAGAGCAGTTCGATGGTTCGTAGCCATCTGCATCATTAGCGTACTACTACCAATCATCCTCCTTTGGCTATGCTACACAGCACCTGTTCAACGCATTGCCAAGGAGATATTTTCGCAGCAGCTAACGCGAAACATAGGCCACACAGTGCAGATAGGTTCGTTGCGCCTACACTTTCCCCTCAGACTAACGATGAGCGAGGTGAGTGTGGGAACGATAGGCTCATTGCAACACCTCGAAACAGACATTTTACCCTTCCCTCTGCTTCAAGGGGTGATTTCTATTCCCCGATTCACCATAGAGCAACTAACTCTCCACACCGATTCTCTTATACGGACCACTGAGATCGATGGCACTCTACGCCACATCCGATTCGACGACATTGCATGCACTTGGAAGGAACATGACATACAGGCTACTCACATCACCCTTAGCGATGGAGAAGTCGCCCTGTCTATCAGCGCTGACTCCACCACAAGAGATAGCATAAAGTCCCATTTTCCGCTCAACATACGCGTTGCCCAAACAAGTTTGTCAAGAATAGGATTAACCTACTCAACCGCAAAAATGAGCGCAGCTACATCAATCGCAGAACTGCAAGTTGACGACTTGCGCATGGATACCGCCATGAACATTGCCATCGGTTCCACCACACTTGACCACACAGACCTCCACTACCATCCAGCAATCAATACTGACGATACATGGGCGTTATCCGGACTCACAGCCTTGATAGACTCGGCCTACTACTCATCCACTAAGATGGGTATAGCACTCGCACGTCTCACCCTTCCCGAAGGAATCGGTTCGTTACCCTTTCTCCCCCAACAAGTACCTCATCCCCTCGTCCACTCTCCTTTACATACCACAATTAACATGGAGAGCAGGCACGACACGCTCGACATACAGCGTTGCGACATATCGTTTCCCGAACTTCTCCGCATTGAGTTCACGGGACATCTATCTTCCTTTACCGATAGCAACCATCTCACTGCAGCCTTCAGTTACCAACTGCATACAGAAAATCACACATTCCGTATTGCAATTCCTAACACCCACCATACGACCATCATTCCCAAGTACACGAGCAGCAGAGGGGAGATGTGCTACGCTCACGACACAATATACGCAAAGAGTGTCATCAACCTATCTGATGGAGATATAAATCTCATCGCGGGTTATCGCCCCAGTGTACAACGCTATAGTATAGCAGTAGCACTGCACACACTCGATCTACGTCAGCTGACTACCATAGCCCCATTCGGCATCACCACCCTGCAAGCCAACCTGTATGGAGAAGGCCTCAACTTTAAGGACGAGAGCACCACACTCTACGGCAACATCGTTGTGGATTCATTGCAGTGGGATGCCCACACCTATACCAATGCACATTTAAGCGCCATACTCGAACGCCAGCAGCTATGTGCGTCATGCACCTACGGCGACACCTTATTGCACCTGCATGCAAGTATTATTGCTTGGTATTCACCTCAAGAGATACGGGCACAACTCTATGCCAACGTATCAGACATCCACCTGCAAGCACTGCATGCCACCACCGAAGCGCTCCACCCAAGCTTCCGGTGTTATATGAACTTCGTAGCCGACTCTGCAAATCATTACTCACTGCATGGTATGATACGCGAGATTGTTTTCACATCTCCACAACGCGTCACCCCACCTCAAGACCTCAAGTTTCACCTTACAGCATCAGCCGATGACATATCGTTCGACATGGTTTCAAGCGACCTCTCCCTTACGCTTACTGCCGCCACATACGAACCTGCTTGGCAATGGCAACTACCTGCCGATATGAAATCCTTCGACTATACCCACTACCTGTCTCAACTACACGCCACATTAGCCATCGGCAACAACAATCCCCTAAGCCACTACCTCATGCTGAATGGATTTAATTACCACACCCTTCGAGGGACCCTCAATAATATCCCACAAGGATTATCCCTCCATGTCAATGCCGACAGTCTATCATTTCGAGGTATCGCTGTTGACACCCTATCATGCGTGGCCCTCTACGCACAAGACTCACTACGCGCCCAACTCACACCGAGCCTACTCACATGGAACACTCCTGCTATGGGACTACAGGCATCCATTGGTGCTACCCTCCTCTGCGAAGGATTCACTCTCGACAAGCTATCGGGCACTGTATCATTGAGCAACGTAAGTTATAGTTTCCCAAGCTATAGCCTACAATTAAAGAGCAGAGACACACAGTATGTCACCTTCAGCAACGGACGCATAGGGATCAGTGATTTACGCCTATATGCCAACAACGACAAGCCCCTATCACTCGACGGACATATCGCATTGAAAACTGCCACCCCCACCCTATTTCTTCGTCTCACAGCACAAGACACCAACTTATTACAAGGCCGACACACCCCTCAGACATTACTCTATGGCAGTGCCATCCTACGCGGACAGGTCATCCTTGAGGGCAGCATCAATGCTCTTTCACTCAACGGGAACCTGGCTCTACGCGCCGGCTCATCCATACACTATATCTACAAAGATGCCATACTCGCCGCAGGCAATCAGATCGACGATGTGGTCACCTTCACCTCATTTGAGCAGCACGACACAGAAGCCATCACAACACCCTACCGCCAATCCTTCCTGAACCTATCGGCCAATATCGGCCTATCCATTGCTCCTACCGTAGAGATGGATATAATGATCGGTGCAAGCGGACAGAATACGGGCATCATACAAGGAGGCGGTTCGCTCAGTTTGCAATATACACCTACAAGCGGACCGCGCCTTTCGGGTCGCTACACCATCGAGTCGGGAAAGCTCAACATGAACGTACCATTACTGCATGTACACCAAATGGAAATACGTTCAGGAAGCACTGTCCAATGGACTGGCGACCTTGCCAATCCCATACTCGACATTACAGCCGAAGACCGCATCAGAGCCTCAGTTTCCATCGATGGCGAGCCCCAGTCGGTACTCTTCGTCACCGGGCTCTCCATCTCCGACACGGTAGATAAGCTCAACGTACTGTTTACCCTCACCGCCCCCGAGAATGCTTCGATGCAAAACACGCTTGCCACGCTCTCCACGGACGAACGCAACAAACTTGCCGTAGCGCTGCTCACCACGGGATTATACTTGGGCGAAGGAGGCACAGGCAACCTGATGAATACCGCTCTGCTCAGTTTCTTACAGTCGCAACTCGACAACATCTCACGCGATGCTTTCCGCACCGTCGATGTGAGCGTGGGCATCGAGCCCCTCCCCGACGGGGTCAGTGGGGTGAGTACACGCACCGACTACACCTATAACATCGCCAAGCGCTTTTGGCACGACCGCATACGTATCATCATTGGAGGTAGTGTAACCACGAGCAATGAGCGTGTAGCGAGCGATGCCATCATCAGCAACATCAGTATCGAGTGGCGCATCACTCCCAATGGGAGCCAATACCTACGCTTCTTCTACGACACCGACTATAAGAGTATCCTCGAAGGAGAGATACGCGAAACCGGCATAGGCTATGCCTATCGCAGAAAGTTTTAGACCATTTTCAATTCGCCAAGAACTATGCTTTTCCGCCGTCTCCTCCCTCTCTGCCTCATCATTGCCTCCTGCTCCACGGTGAAAAATCTCCCCGAAGGCGAACTCCTCTACCTCGGGACACGAAAGGTGGCAGTATCCGACAGTTCATTCTCGCCCCTTCGTGACAAGGCTATCGGCGAGGCCAAGACAGCTTTCGTATCACCCCCCAACAACGCCCTGTTTGGAAGTTCGCGCTTCAGACTCCCTCTCCCCATCGGACTATGGGCCTATAACGCATTTGTTGGCGACTCCACTCGACTCGGCCGGTGGATGTTCGACATCTTCGCTTCGCAACCCATCCTTGTATCCACAGTAAACCCACCCTTCCGTGTTGAGGCAGCTCGCAACACACTTAGAAACTTCGGCTATTTTGACAACCGAGTCACCTATCATATCGACACGCTACGCAACCCCAGGAAGGCATTCCTATCGTACGCCATACGGCTGGGTAATCCACTATACTACAGCGACGTCTCCTACCGCAAGTTTGCGTCCCCGATGGACAGTCTCATACATCAAACATGGGACCATCGTCTGATCCGCCCCAAAGAGCAACTCAGCTATGCCTCCCTAAGCGGCGAGCGCAATCGCCTCTTCACGCTCTTCCGCAAGCATGGCTACTACTTCTTCAGTCCCGACATGATTCAGATTCTTGCCGACACCACACTCCATCCCGGAAAGGCCTCCATACGCATCGAGCTACACGAATCGCTCCCCCCGCATGCCATCAAGCCATGGCACATAGGCACCACGAGCATCGCCCTACGCAACACTCCATACGAAACGCTCCCCGATACGTTACAGAGTGCCTCATTCACCTATATATATAAAGGTCGCCCCCCACTCCGAGTACCCCTACTCTCTTCCCGATTAAGCTACCGTCGGGGGGAGCTCTACTCACCCATCGGACAAGAAACCACGCAGCGCGACCTCAACAGATTAGGCATCTTCAGCGGCGTAAACATCAACTACATCCCACGCGACAGCACCTATCGCAGCGATACACTCGATGTCCACATCAGCGCTCTGCTCGAGCCGCCCTACGAACTCTCGTTCGAAAGCAACCTCACTGCCAAGAGCAACGATCAGATAGGTCCAGGCGTAGTGTTTACGCTTTCGCGCAAAAACCTGTTCCGCATGGCCGACATATCGAAACTTCGTCTGAAGGGGTCGTACGAATGGCAAACCAACCGTACCTTACGACGCGAGAGCTCTGTGGTCAACTCCTTCGACCTCGGTGCCGATGCATCGATATCTGTGCCACTGCTCCTCTTTCCTGGAGGCTACCGCTATCACTACCGCTTCCCCGCCTCCACCACGGCACGCCTCTATGTTGACTGGCTCAACAGGGGCGGCTTCTTCCGCATGCTGGCATTTGGCGGCAACCTCACTTATGCCTTCTCCACATCTGACCGAGTAACACATAGCGTCAGCCCCTTCCGACTCACCTTCAACACCTTGGAGGAGACCACCCAACGCTTCGACTCGGTCATGACAGCCAACCCCGCCATCGGCTTCTCCTTCCGCGACCAATTTATCCCCTCCTTCTCTTACACCATCACCTACGACAACACCGCCACCCATCCTCGCCATCCAGGCAAGGTGACAGCCACCGTTGCTTCAGCTGGTGCAGCCACCTCCTTGCTCTATGCCGCCATGGGCAAACCCTTCAGCATGCGTGGCAAGACCCTGCTGGACACGCCCTACGCACAGTTTCTCAAGGGCTACGTCGAAGCTTGCCGCTACTACCACATTCGTCCACACCATACACTTGCCACACGCATCATATGCGGTGCCATCTATGCCTATGGCAATAGCTATGCCGTGCCCTTCAGTGAGCAGTTTTATGTGGGTGGAGCCAATGACATACGCGCCTTTCCGCTGCGTGGCATCGGCCCTGGACGCTACCACTCTACAGGACGCTATGCCTATATCGACCATACCGGCGACTTCAAATTGGAGGCCAACATCGAATGGCGCTTCCCCCTTGCGGGAGAGCTAAAGGGAGCCCTGTTTGCTGATGCCGGCAACGTATGGCTACTCCGCACTGACGCTATACGCCCCGAAGCCACCTTCCGCCTACACACCTTACCGCAAAGCATCGCCCTGGGCAGTGGCATCGGACTGCGCTACAACCTACGCCTTCTCCTCTTGCGTCTCGACATAGGCATACCCATCCATCTCCCTTATGCCACCTCACGCCGCGGCTACTACAATGTACCCCATTTCGGCAAGGCGCTCTGCTTTCACTTTGCAGTAGGATACCCTTTCTAACAGATAAAGAGCCGCTCCGATATAGCCAACGAGCAAGTTTATCAGCTAAAATTTGGTCAATCACAAAGTTGTTGCTAATTTTACACAGAATTATATAAATATAAATTATATCCCATAATGAACACACGCAAACTACTGCTCGCTGGCTGCATGGCCCTTGCCACAGCCACAACAAGCTTTGCGCAGAGCAAACTCTATCCACACCTGTTTGACCTCAAGGAGGTAACCCTCACCGACGGCATGTTCAAGACAGCCCTCGACATCAACAACGCCACCTTGCTTGAATACGATGTCGACCGCCTGCTCACCCCCTATTTCCGCCAAGCGGGATTCACCGAGTGGGAGTCGCAGCACCCCAACTTCCCCAACTGGGGATCGGGCAACTTCCGTCTCGACGGACATGTGGGCGGGCACTACCTCTCGGCCCTCGCCCTGGCCTATGCCGCAACAGAAGATGAAGTCATGCGTGCCACAATGAAAGAGCGCATGGAGTATATGATTGATAAGATGGCCCAATGCCAGGCCGTATTCGACAATAATACCGACGGACTCTATGGTTATGTGGGCGGACTCCCCGACAACGGTGTGTGGACAGGCCTCTACCATGGCGACCTCACAAAGTTCAATCAAAACCGCGGCAACGTACCCCTCTACACCATCCATAAGGTGTTTGCAGGTTTCCGCGACGCA
The DNA here is from genome assembly GCA_017557005.1 of Bacteroidaceae bacterium. Taxonomy (GTDB): domain Bacteria; phylum Bacteroidota; class Bacteroidia; order Bacteroidales; family Bacteroidaceae; genus UBA1189. The sequence continues at coordinate 20,284 of JAFZFZ010000030.1, forward strand.
TGGCTCTATGCCGGCAACGAGAAGGCACGCGAGTGCTTCCTCAAGATGTGCGATTGGGGCGTAAACCTCATCAGCAACCTCAACGACAGCCAGATGCAGGACGTGCTCAACACCGAGCATGGCGGCATCAATGAGATGTTTGCCGATGCCTATCAGATGACAGGCGACGAGCGCTACCTCACCGCTGCCCACCGCTATGCTCACCGCACGATGATTGACAACATGCAGACGGTGAACACCAACTTCCTCAGCAACAAGCATGCCAACACGCAGGTACCGAAGTACATCGGATTCGTGCGTTTGGCCCAGCAAGACTACGATGCGCAATACACCATCAAGAAGAACCAGCTGAGCACGTCGGCTCGCAACTTCTGGACCGACGTAGTAGAAAACCGCACCGTAGCGTTGGGTGGCAACAGCGTAAATGAGCACTTCGTGCAGCACAGCAACAGCCACTACCACATCACCATGACCGATGGTCCCGAGAGCTGTAACACCAACAACATGCTCAAGCTCACCGAAGACCTCTTTGCTGACGAGGCACATAGCAAGTATGGCGACTTCTACGAGATGGCCATGTTCAACCACATCCTCTCCACCCAGCACCCCGAGACAGGCGGCTACGTCTATTTCACCTCACTGCGTCCCCAGCACTACCGCATGTATTCGCAAGTGAACCAAGGCATGTGGTGCTGCGTAGGTACAGGTATGGAGAACCACAGCAAGTATGGCGAGTTCGTCTATAGTCGCGACACCGAGGCCAACACCCTTTACGTGAACCTCTTCGTACCTTCACAACTGAAGAACGCCACCTATGCTCTCACCCAGCAGACCCGCTTCCCCTACGAGCAGGGCACCACGCTCACCATCGACAAGGACGGCACCTACACCATCGCCATCCGCAAGCCCTCATGGTGCGGCAACTTCGGCCTCACCATCAACAGCACCTCAAAGGAGGTAACCGAGGCCAATGGCTACATGCACCTCAAAGGTAGCTGGAAAACAGGCGACGTCATCAACGTATCGCTCCCTATGCACCTCAACTATCTCCCCTGCCCCGGCTACGATGCCTACATAGCCTTGCGCTATGGTCCCATCTTGCTTGGCGCCATCACCAGCACTGAGAACCTCACAGGTCAGCACGCAGGCGAGGGCCGCATGGACCATGCCCCCGGCCAAGGCACCCAGCTAAGCCTCACCTCGGCCCCCATGCTCATTGGCAACCGTGCCCACGTGCTCGACTCCATCTATATGGTCGATGCCGAGAAGCTACACTTCAAAATACGCCCCGGACTCTACAACAGCGAGCGTTGGCACGACCTCACCCTGCAACCCTTCTACACCATCCACGAGGCACGCTACATGACCTACTGGCAACAGCTCACCGCCGCTGAGTGGGAAGAGATACGCCAGCAGGTGATGGCCGAAGAGGAGGCACTGATGAAGCTCAATAACCGCACCCTCGACTACGTAGCCACCGGCGAGCAGCAGAGCGATGCTGGCCACGCCCTGCAGGGCACCTTCAGCAAGGGCTCTTACGATGGCGAATTCTACGTCGATGCGCAGAGCGGTCAATGGTTCAGCTACCAGCTCGCCACACAAGGCGTTAAGGACAACGTGTCACTCATGTGCCGCTTCCACTCGGCCGATGCCGGACGCGTAGTCACCATCACCATCAACGGCAAGCGCTTCACCACCATGACCCTGGAGCAGAAATCCTTCAGCGGCCATTACAACTGGGAGCAACCCATCAGTGAAGAGCTGCTCATGGTCAATGGCGTACTCCCTGACAGCATCACCGTGCGCTTCCATGCCTCGGGCAACACCCCCGCTCCGGGACTCTACTACCTGCGCCTGCTCAAGGACTATGAGGCCAAGCCCCTCTACACCTTCGTATGCTCTCAGTGGATATCGGGCGATGATGCACGTGTCAACAAGGTCACCTACGATACCGAAGCCAACACCATCATCGTACACGGCAAGCAGGGCACTAACAACATAGCCCTGCAATATGCCCCCTACTACGACGACTGCTGCTACATCACCCGCGAGCACCAATACTTCACCGTATGTGGCAGCCCCCTGCGCCGCACCAGCGGTTCGTCATACCTCTGGTGGCTTGGTGGCGCCAACCACGGCAGCCAAGTAGCCCCCACCTATACAATCACGACTGCCGATGGGCAGTCGCTGTTTGTTTGGGACATCACGAAGAGCGGACTCAACGACTATATGAAAGATGAGATTATCAACTTCTCAGCCAACGGCCAAGCCATGAACACCGTGTTCGGACTCACCAGCACCAAGAGCGACGGCACCGCCACCATCAGCGACATCTGCTTCTACACACGCAACGACCTCGTCACCCGCTACCCCGAGATGCAGAAGTACCTTGGCCTACCCGACGGCATCACCGCCACACTATCAGCCACATCCACTCACATTTATAGTCTCAACGGCACCAAGATGGCCCACGATGCCCCGCTCAGCCAAGGCATCTACATCATCAATGGCGAGAAAAGGCTCACCCGCTAAAGCGCTCGATTTATAAAAAAAATCACGTTTCATCAATCATAAATAAAAAAATAATCGTACCTTTACACGTGATATGGTGTGCAAATGAAAATCTGCACCCATCATCCTATTAAGAAAGACAATTATATTCACTAATCATTTCATAAAAATCGAACGATTATGAACGACAAAATCCTTATGAACAAAGCAGCGGACAACATCCGTATCCTTGCTGCTTCAATGGTAGAAAAGGCAAAGTCAGGTCACCCCGGTGGTGCTATGGGCGGTGCCGATTTCATCAACGTACTCTATAGCGAGTTCCTCGAGTACGACCCCAAGAACCCCTACTGGGAGGGTCGCGACCGTTTCTTCCTCGATCCCGGTCACATGGCACCCATGCTCTATGCTCAGTTGGCATTGGCAGGCAAGTTCACTCTCGATGAGCTCGCACAGCTCCGTCAGTGGGGCAGCCCCACACCTGGTCACCCTGAGGTAGACCTCGCACGTGGTATCGAAAACACCTCTGGTCCCCTCGGCCAAGGCCACACCTTCGCAGTAGGTGCAGCCATCGCAGCCAAGTTCCTCAAGGCACGCTTGGGCGATGTAATGGGTCAGACCATCTATGCATACATCTCTGACGGTGGTATCCAGGAAGAGATTTCACAGGGCGCAGGCCGCATCGCCGGTACCCTCGGTTTGGACAACCTCATCATGTTCTACGACAGCAACGACATCCAGCTCTCTACCACATGTCACGAGGTAACATGCGAAGACGTAGCCAAGAAGTACGAGGCATGGAACTGGAAGGTTATCTCTATCAACGGTAACGACCCCGACGAGATCCGTGCAGCCATCATCGAGGCTAAGGCAGAGACCGAGCGCCCCACCCTCATCATCGGTAAGACCGTAATGGGTAAGGGAGCCCTCAAGGCCGACGGTAGCAGCTACGAGAACAACTGCGCTACACACGGTGCACCTCTCGGTGGCGACGCCTATGCCAACACCATCAAGAACCTCGGTGGCGACCCCACCAACCCATTCCAGATCTTCCCCGAGGTACAGGAGCTCTACGCAAAGCGTGCTGCTGAGCTTGAGAAGATCGTAGCTGAGAAGTATGCTGCTAAGGCTGCTTGGGCTGCTGCTAACCCCGACCTCGCCGTGAAGATGGCTGAGTGGTTTGCAGGCAAGGCACCTCAGGTAGATTGGAGCGCTGTTCAGCAGAAGGCCAACGATGCTACCCGTAACGCATCAGCAGCCGTACTTGGTGTTCTCGCTACACAGGTTGAAAACATGATCGTAGCTTCGGCCGACCTCTCTAACTCAGATAAGACCGACGGCTTCCTCAAGAAGACCCACGCACTCACTAAGGGCGACTTCAGCGGTGCCTTCTTCCAGGCAGGTGTTGCTGAGCTCACCATGGCTTGCTGCTGCATCGGTATGGCCCTCCACGGTGGTGTTATCGCCGCTTGCGGTACCTTCTTCGTATTCTCTGACTACATGAAGCCCGCCGTACGTATGGCAGCCCTTATGGAGCTCCCCGTTAAGTTCATCTGGACACACGACGCCTTCCGCGTAGGTGAGGATGGTCCTACCCACGAGCCCGTAGAGCAAGAGGCACAGATCCGTCTCATGGAGAAGCTCAAGAACCACAAGGGTCACAACTCAATGCTCGTGCTCCGTCCTGCCGATGCAGAGGAGACCACCGAGTGCTGGCGTTTGGCAATGGAGAACACCTCTACACCTACCGCCCTCATCCTCTCACGTCAGAACATCAAGAACCTCCCCGAGGGCAACGACTACGCACAAGCTGCTAAGGGTGCCTACGTAGTAGCAGGTTCAGATGCCGATGCTGATGTAATCCTCGTAGCTTCAGGTTCAGAGGTTTCAACCCTCGTTGCTGGTGCAGAGAAGCTTCGTGCCGACGGTGTGAAGTGCTCTATCGTGAGCGTACCCTCTGAGGGTCTCTTCCGCAGCCAGTGCCCCGAGTATCAGGCACAGGTATTGCCCGCAGGTGTCAAGAAGTTTGGTCTCACCGCAGGCTTGCCCGTTAACCTCCAAGGACTCGTTCCTGCTCACGAAGGTAAGGTATGGGGTCTCGAGAGCTTTGGTTTCTCAGCTCCCTACACCGTACTCGACGAGAAGCTCGGCTTCACCGCAGAGAACGTATACAACCAAGTGAAAGCACTTTTAAATTAATAGTTAAAAGTTAAAAATTAAAACACTCATTGCGACGTCACTGTCGTGATGAGTGTTTCGATTAAATAACGATAATTAACCCGATTTAATTTTTAATTTTCAATTCTCATGAAGACCATTGGATTAGCCAGCGACCACGCAGGCTACGAATTGAAAGAATACGTTAAGCAGTGGCTCGAAGCCAAGGGTTGGGAGTACAAAGACTTTGGTACTTACAACACCGACAGCTGCGACTATGCCGACTACGGCCACCCCTTGGCCGAAGCTGTTGAGAGCGGTGAGTGCTACCCCGGCATTGCCATCTGCGGCAGCGGCGAAGGCATCGCCATGACACTCAACAAGCACCAAGGCATCCGTGCAGGTTTATGTTGGATTCCCGAGATTGCCCATCTCATCCGCCAGCACAACGACGCCAACGTGCTCGTGATGCCCGGCCGCTTCATCGACACTGCCACGGCCTCAGCCATCATGGACGAGTTTTTCACCACTCCCTTTGAGGGCGGTCGTCACCAAGCCCGCATCGACAAGATGCCCGTACGTTGATATCGCGACATCATAAATAATTGAGGGTGTGCCTTACGGCGCACCCTCAGTTTATATTATACATGATCGTTCAAGGCATCTCTAATATTAATCAACCTCTTTTTCTTTTCTTTTTGAAAACTTTGGAACTAATATTTATTATGCATACATTTGTCTTGGATATTACTTTTGCATATAGATATGCATAATACGCCAAGTTTCTTACGATCTTTCGAAAAAAAGCTAAAGCGTCATTGAATTTTTGATCAGCTTTTGATATATATAATTGATTGATATGTAATAATAAGAATTTTGATAATTGATATGAGCCAGAAGAAAAGGATAGTAGTGTTTACAGGTGCAGGTGTCAGTGCTGATAGCGGAATTGCAACCTTTCGTGATGCTGACGGTCTCTGGGCGAACTACCGTATTGAAGAAGTTTGCACTCCCGAGGCATTGAAAAATAACAGAGCAAAGGTTATCGAATTCTATAATTTACGCCGCAAAGAGTCTTTGACAAAGAAGCCCAATGAGGGTCATATTGCTATTGCCGAGTTAGAACAATGGGCCGATGTTTGTGTAATAACTCAGAATGTAGATAACCTCCATGAACAGGCTGGCTCAACACGCGTATTACACCTTCACGGAGAACTGATGAAGTTGCGTTCAGAGGAAAATCCCGAACTTATATATGATATTAACGAAGGATGGGAGCAAAGCTTGGATGAACGTGGCGAGGATGGCGCATTGTTACGCCCTCATATTGTATTTTTTGGAGAAGATGTACCTATGTTCGAAACAGCAAGCCTGATTGTCGAGCATGCAGATATTCTAATAGTTGTCGGGACTTCTCTTGCAGTATATCCAGCAGCTTCATTGGTGTACTTTATGCGTGACAAACAGGTGCCAATTTATTTAGTTGATCCAGGAATGCCAGACACATCAATGATAAGCAATCCATTGACCCATATCAAAGAGCGTGGAGCTATAGGGCTTCCTCTCTTGGTAGAAAAACTACGCAAAGAGCTGGCCTAACGACTCAACCTATACAAGGGAGAAGAATCATTGAGGTCCGTTCAAGGGCGAAGAAGAAGTAATCGAGTGGTTGTAGTATATCAATATGGAAGAATGCTTTGGTAATAGAGAATAGGAATTAACACCGACTGGTATACTAATCATACAAAATCTTCAAGGTCTGGTCTGCGCCTATCCCATAAGACATTGCATTCTTATTTAATTTTCTCTATATCAATATTTCAGACACAACTTCCCCTGTACGTATTGCATCTAAATAATCTTCTTTTTCACAAAGACATTTAGTTACGCCCAGTTCTCTCAACTTTCTCGATATTTCGAGATTGACGTTACCGTTATATATAAACTCGTCTATCTCTTCCGAATCGTACCCTCCACCTAAAGACTCGTACAAATCTTCTTGTTCTTCAGTTAGAAATTCTACTGTATCAACTAAAACATCTCTTGTCCAATTATGTTTTCCTATAGTATTTAGAATGAATTGTGAAAAATCTTCACTTTTAGAATAATGAAGCAATTTCCTTACAATTACTTCTTGTTGTCTTGTCAGTTTATCTATCTTCATTCTATCGCTCCTGCATATTATTCAATACCCACTCTTCTTGGGAGAGTCAAAATAAGGGAAAGGATAGTTCTCAATTTGTCGCTTTTTCTAACGGATAACCGACATTTTTTTTGAAAATTGTTGTTTGGAATCGACAATTTCAATATCTTTGCTACGAATAAAAGATAAATCCATGGATAAACTATTTGAGAGATCACGGGCAAGAGTGGCGGAGGTGTCGACTGGTTATGTGCGTCGTATACACGATGAAATCGCGTGGGACGACCGCTTGGTGGCTATCGTAGGTGCACGTGGTGTAGGCAAGACTACATTGGTGCTGCAGCACATCAAGCTCTATGATACTCCCTCGACATCGCTCTATGTCACTGCCGATGATTTGTGGTTCACCTCACATACATTGGTAGAGTTGGCCGATACATTCTACAAGAACGGGGGCCGTACGCTCTATATTGATGAGGTACACCGCTATACCAACTGGTCGGTAGAACTGAAGAATATCTACGATACCTACAGCCAACTGAAAGTAGTATATACAGGTTCGTCAATCCTTGATATACGTCGGGGTGGAGCTGACCTGAGCCGCCGGCAACTTGAGTATACGATGTATGGACTCTCGTTCCGAGAATACCTGCTGTTGGCTCATGGTATTGAGATGCCGGTATATACGCTCGACGATGTGTTGGCGCATCGTGTAGACTTCCCCACCAGGGAGTATCGTCCCATAGCGTTGTTCAAGGAGTATATGCAAGGAGGCTACTACCCGTTCTTCGGACAGAGAGACAGCCATACACGCTTGCAACAGATCGTGAATCAGGTACTCGAAGTGGATATACCCAAATATGCCGAACTGACGCTGACCACTATAGAGAAACTGAAACGGTTGATGTATATCATCGCTCAGAGCGTACCCTTCAAACCCAACTACTCCAAACTGGGTCGTGACCTTGAATGTCACCGTACCTCGGTGAGCGATCTCGTGTTACTGCTCGATAAGTCGCACATGGTGCAGATATTGCGCGACGATAGTTTTGGGGTAAGTGCATTGGGTAAGGTTGACAAGGTTTATCTTGGCAACACGCATTTGGCATATGCTTTAAGCGATACGGTCCCCGATGTGGGCAACTTGCGTGAAACTGTGTTCCTGACTTCCGTGCGACCCATCTACGACGTGATGTCTTCATCTGTGGCTGACTTCAAGATAGGAAAATATACCTTTGAAGTAGGGGGGAAGAACAAAAAGCAAAAACAAATACAAGGTGTGGACAATGCCTTTGTGGTAAAAGATGATATCGAATATGGCTATCAGAATGTAATTCCTCTTTGGGCACTTGGTTTTTTGTACTGACAACCTGAATCAGTAACCTCAAGTCCTCCTTTGCCCGCTACAATACGATGGCCGAGGTTGATGCCCTCATGGCTACGTTCTTTTCGTTGGGCTTGGGGATTGGGCGTAAAAATTAGCGCCTGGCGAGAGAAAAGCCAAATCTCAACGAACGACAACGCGACATGAAAGCGTCGGCCCTGCGCGAGATCCTTGACTTCAGCCCCTTCGGGCGTCGACCTAAAGGTTCGCGTTGCAGGATGACACATCGTGGAGAAAAGCATTATTGGACAACTGCTATATTATCTCCTTAATAATTGATGTCTCCTTTATTCAACACCTCATCACACAGCCATAAGTTGAGTTCCTATAGCATGCAAGGCCTCTTTAATCTGCGCCACGCGAATGTCGCTGGGTTTCTTTATTCCATAGATATACTTGGCCAATAGGCTCTTGTTGATTCCCACATATCGTGCCACTTCTGATACGTTGAGTTGTGGGAATCTCTTGAAGATGGCAGCAATCTCATTGGCATACTCTGGTTCGGCTACGGTGTAGAAACTAGAGATGTGTACATCCTCGTCGAGCTGCTTCCAACGCAGTGCCGTGCCACGCATTTCTATGCTGAACGCAGCGCGCTCAGCCTCTGTGGCCTCCTTCAATATGGGGAAGGCCTCAAGAGGTCTGCTATAAACTTTATCCTCGCTTGAGAGCATGTAGATGCGCTCGTTTTCAAACCATACGTTCTTGATTGTCTCCATATCGTTGCGTTTTTAAGAGTGATACTTATTCCAAACATCTATGATGTCATCCTTGTACATCTCAGCCAACTGTAGTGCTCGCTTCAAATCTTTAGGTTTCAACCCATGATTATACACCACATCGATGGTAGGTTCCAATGATATTTTTGCGTCATCGTCACCCTTTACCACATGCACATGTATAGGCTCGTGGTCTTCAGAGAAGAAGAAGAATCGCAACCCAAAGAGTTCAAAAATAGTAGGCATATCTAAAGTTTTTGTTTTTATTACAACGCAAAAGTAGGGATAAATTCTTTTCCCCACAAGAGTATATACTTAAAAATCATTAAAAAGGCATTGATTCGTTGTTTATCATGCCAATTGAGTCGGGCAAACCCACAAAGCCTTCAAGGTACGTCTACACCTATTCCCAAAGACTTTGTATTTCTGCTTTAATTTTCTCTACATCAACACCCTCACATACAATACTTCCGTTACGAATTTCATCTAAATAATCTTCATTTTCACAAAGATATTTAGTTACACCCTGCTCCCTCAACTTTCTTGATATCTCGAGATTAACGTTATCATTGTATATAAACTCGTCTATCTCTTCCGAATCGTACCCTCCACCTAAAGATTCATACAAATCTTCTTGTTCTTCAGTTAGAAATTCTACTGTATCACCTAAAATATCTCTTGTCCAATTATGTTTTCCAATAGTATTTAAAATGAACTTTGAAAATTCTTCACTTTTAGAATAATGAAGTAATTTCCTTACAATTACTTCTTGTTGTCTTGTCAGTTTTTCCATACTAAATTGTGGGAGTATACAACTCCCTAATTCAAATCATCAAACACATTTCAAATAGAAATATAGATCAAGAGGACCAATCTATTTCAATCAATATAGTCTTGCATACCAAAATCTTTTCCATTATTACGCTTAAGCATCTCTGCAGGGATTACAAGCGGACGTTCAGGTTCTAGTGTTTGATGGAAACTTTCTGCTAAATCTTTTATTACCTGAAGATATCTATTATCAAACATATAAACAAAACATTCCACACGTAATGTAAAGACATTACCAGCCACAATATGATGACCAACATTTTGTTTGCCAATAGCATACCACTCGTTCTTATCGCTCTTATATCCATAGTTATTCTCCAAAACCTCAGCGACATATTTATACATTTTATCAAATGTTATATAATCTTTTATCAACGCCTTCGGGTCATCGTAACTACTATCATGTTTTGTCGTATTATAGCAAAAGTGAAATTGCGTCTCCCTAGATTTAAGCCCTATTGCTCCCAATATTGGAATCACCCAACTATTGGGACGCGAAGCAAGACGTCCAATATCATCAAGGAACAATTGCAGATTTGGGCACGATGTATCATCAGGAATATTATAATATGACGTAGGATTATCCAAATCAGTCTCTGTTTCTTTTGCCACATAATTGAATCCGCCAAGTTTCGCAATATGATAGGCCAACCAACTTGAAGCAGGCTCAGTATTTCCTGAAGTACTTACAATGGTCACTCTTGAGCCGCGGTCAATACAACAGCCATAAACCGTATTCCTTTTATAGTTAAACACTACAAGTTTGCTTTCGGGATGATCTGCTGCATTCATTGCATTTACCATATCGTATAAATGTAAGCAGTCTGACTCTTTTACAGCCTCTAGGATATCATTAAAAGGAATAAACTTACGAGTCGTTATTGTATTCACTTCTTTGTATCGCGGCACTACAAAAAGAGAAGTGTGTTGTTGATCTTTTTCAAACTTAAATGAATGAACTATACTTCGAATATTTTCGTTAATTTTTCGTTTATTCTTATCATCCGCCATCGCCTCCGTAAATCCTGCACCGATAAGACCGGCAGGAACGGCAAAGATAGCAATTCCCAGTACACCTATAACGCAAGCAATGAGGCGACCAACGATTGTTATCGGAGGAGTCTCAGCAAAACCACCTGGGTCGCCTATATATTGAGCAAAGGCCCATACTACAGACACGATACCATTATCATACACTTCAGGCTGTGCTTGATGCTCATAGAAGAAGAGAACAAATGAGAGTATCACCGTCACAATGGTGAGGAACTGTACCGACACCCATAGTTCCTCCTTTTTAGATTGAAACGCTTTAGCAAGCAGTTTGAACGAACGCATATAGCGGAACACTCTAAAGAGTCGCGCCACACGGAACACCTTTAATAGCGAATAAGGGATTGGCAACCAAAACGTTAGGTAAAACGGATAGGTAGACACCACATCTATGAAACCATAAAATGAGAAGATGTAGCGTATACGTCCCCAAATACCCTTATATTTAAGGTCCAGCTTATCGGCCACCCAAATACGTAGAGTTACTTCAATGGTGAATGTGATAGTCGTTATCAAATCAATCCATCGCAATACATGCTCAAATTGCTTCGACACATCAAATGTTGATACAAACACTTGTAGTGTACTGATAATAATCAGTGCAATGATAGCATAGTCTACATAGTTGTGCCATTGCTTGGTATGCAGGTTATCATCGAAGACCCTTGCTAATCCATTCTTAAATTTATCTATTCTCTTCATCTATTACAATTGTTTGTATTATTTTTTTCACGCCTTTAACCATCAGTTCTAGTTCAAGTCCCTTTGATGGTAAGTGTACAAATCCCACTTTAAGTTCTCTTTCTTGCTCATGAGTATAGTGCAATGCTGTATAAAAAGCTGTATTGCAAACATATAGTCCTGCCGTATTGGAAATCTTACAAGGAATACCCATACGAGACACCTCTTCACACACAGTAGACAAAGGAATGTCTGTAAAATAAGCATTTTCACCATCCTCAATGATTCGCTCTTCACGAGGAATGTAGCCATCGTTATCTGATTGCGAGGCATCCATCATGTTCACCGCAATGCGCTCTATGGTTATCTCCTCACGCTTCGATGCCTGCCCTAACATCAGCAACACATCGGGTCGATGTTCTTCTATTAGCGCTGGTAACAAGGTACGCACCTGATTGAAACTTACAGGTAACAGAGCTGTACGCAATTCAATCTTAGGCAGTTGCTGCTGCCTTAGGTCTGCAACAACCTCCCAAGACACATTCGTTACAGACTTTCCGAATGGTTCGAAACCAGTAAGTAAGATTCTTACCATTGCTTTACTCCACCGAATACTTCGTAGTGTAATATACAGTATTCGGTACTATCACTTCAGCCTCTACCCATAAGTAGTTGGTATAGCGCACACGCTCGTTCTCGAAACCGAGGTAGATAGTCTTCGAACCATTTGCAGGGATGCGTCCGTTGCACGATTGAGTACCGAGAGTGGAGTAATCCACGTCGTAGCTCAACTGCGAAGCAGTCTTTGTGCCGTCCTGGAATTGTTTGGCTTGAGTCTGACTACGGAACACATACATATTGCAATAGGCATCCTCATCGCGTATGGGGCGATTGTCGTCAAGCAAGGTGTTAAGCAAGCCACTGCTGTTAGTTTTCTCATAGAGGGGAAGACCGAGGAACTTGACCTTCTTGTATGACGCATTCAAGTTATCATGAAACTTACCATCCGAAGAGCGCCCACTCTCACTGGTATCGATTCGCATTGAATACAGAATGTCGGTAGCACCAGCAGGAACTTGCACTGCTACCAATGCGATGGCACTACCAGAGAATGCTGCCTTCAGCTGTCCGCGCAATGTAAACTTGCGTGGTTGCTCGAAAGCCTTGCGCATCGATACACCTTGTACAGCCACAGCACCGAAATCCCCCTTGTTACACTCTACCAGCTCTACTTTGATAGGTGTGGAAGCAGTCAGTCGGGCCATCTCGGTCACCTTATAGTTGATATCCATATCTACGTATTGCGTACCCAAAGGATTAACTTCAACGAGATATATCGCGTCGTGCTCTATGGCAAGCGAATCGCTCACTATGACTTTTCCGGTGTATGTCTTGAGTGTAGCACGGCTATTATAGTCTATCACTTTTACATTCAACGGCTTTTGTGCCGAGAATGACCAACGCAACTTCTCTCCACGCTTCAAGAAAACGGGAAATGTTTCTGTTTTCTCAAAGAGTTTGTCGCCTGCGGGCCACGGAGTAATCTTGAAGTTCGGGATTTCGGCTTTTGCCTTGGTGGGAATCTCCACTCGCAACTTAGCCACACGTGCTTTCAACACTTCACATGCAGCCTTTTGTTCCTCCTTCAAATCCATGGGGTTGTAGTCGTAGTACAACTCACTGCCCGTGTTGTAGAGTGTAACTATTTCCTCGCTCGACAATGTTGAAAAGTCAGTGGTTTGCACCAACTGCTCTAATGTTACAACTTTTTCGAACATTCGGTTATACTCCTCTATGGTTTGCTTGGCCGTTTCGCTCATGCAGCCACATAGGAACAATGCGATTAGCGAGGAAAGAAAAAGTGATTTCATTGTGTTTACGTGTGTCATAATTATGTATTTGCATAGGGTAAACAACACTCATCCAACTATAGTTATTGTTTGATGTCTACAATCACATTGGGGAAACCAAATGTAGCGAACATAGTCTCAATTTTCTTAATACCGCTTTCTCTTGCTTTTTCCTCAAAACCAATGTTCTTGGCATTGACCAACATGCTATCCTTTGCCATGACTACAAAATCTGTCATTTCCTCATGCGACCATTTGCCAGACTCATACATAACACGGATATCAGATGGGTTCATGATAATATCAAAAGTCTCTACAGAAGGTAAGGTCAAGAATAAGGTGTCGTTAGCATACTTAATATCCTTCTCTGTAAGTTTCTGCAAGTCAAATCCTGCGCGTATCTTACCCTTTGTTATAAATACTATCTGACCTTCTGTTTGCATCATCTTACTAACGCTTCCCATCATCTTTTTGAAGTATCCTTCAGTCTGCGCACTATCAGTTACCTCATTATCTCCAGAAGTCTTTGTCTGCGTTACCACCAATTCTTCATAGTAGCACGCACTAACAAACTCGCCAATCTTCTTAACTTCTTCTACGACATTTGCCGTATCATCAATCTTACTGTTGCCCTTCAGGGCCTCTACAGCCATAGGAGCTAAAGCTACCAAACTGCCAGTAAGTGCTAGTCCAAGCCCCACCTTGATCAATATCGGAGCAATCGCTTTAGCAGCAACGCCTGCACCTTGTGAAGCAGCAGTTTTTACCACATTTTTTGCTACATTACTTTGCTTGTTGTCATTTTGCAACTGCTCATCCTGTTGTTCGTGTTGATTATGCTTGTCCATTGTTAGTCTCCTCCTTGAAGTTAATAGTTATTGTTTCGAAACCCAATTGTTTGAACATCGCATGGAAAAAGTCTGTAGTATTTTTCTTTGCATCATTCAATATACCGATTTCATCTACAGCCTCTCTAACGGCCTCTTCGCCTTGCTGCAGAAAGCCATTTCTCTCTTCTGCGGTAAAATTGCTACGTGTTAACGATACCTTCTCAAAGTTGAGAACAATTTCATCTGCAGGCATATTCAATGAAAGTAATTTCACTGGGGGAAGATCCACCGTAATGAACTTGTTTCTTTCATTTATCTTCACGTCATCCATGCTTAACTTAGAGAGGTCAACACCAGCCTTCAGATAAGCACGACAAGTAAAGATAATCATACGATCACCCACTTTAAGGTAGTCAATACCCTTACCTTCACCTTTGAAACTCACCACCTTTCTGATGGTATACTCTGCGGTACCCAACTCGGTAGACTCACACACATGCTGAATCTCCGATTTTACTCTCTCTTCTAAGGATGGCTTACATGAAGTAAGTCCAAACATAAGCGGTAAACACAAAAGTGCGCTGATTGTATTCTTTATATTCATATCCTTTAAGTTTATTTCTTTAATCTTTTTATTGCTTCCTGTGCTCGTTCAATCTCCTTCTTCCACCCCTCAATGCGACGGTCGTGAGAAGCAGCTGCCGATACTTTGTTCTTACGATAGTTTGCCTTGGACGAAGGTGATGATGCACTCTTGATTAAACTGGCATAACGTTCATTGTCGCGTTTCTTTGCCTCCTTCTCCTTCGCAATATTCGCACGCAAATCGATGATTCTTTTCTTATAGTATTCCTTACTCATATATATTACTTTTTCTTGTTTTTTGAAGCTTTAGCGACAATACCCATTATAGCATCCTGGTTCTCTGTTACAACCCCTGATACATTATTTATTACACTTTCATCCACTTCTCCAATCAAATCTTTACATAACGCCTTGGTTTGTTCCTTAACCTCTGAGGTTATAGATGTTGCAAATGTTTTGATACATGTCATTATAGCAAGCCCATCATCGGCAAAACCTAATCCAAGAATAAAATCTGGAATAAGGTCTGCTGGCATGATAAAATATGCCAAAGAAGCTATGATTAACATTTTATCTTTGGATGACGTGTGTGGTGATTTTAGAAGATTGAAAAGTAATAACGCAGGATATATGATAGTAGCTCCAGCTTTCTTAGCCACCTTTCCAACTTTTTCAACCAGTTTACTCTCTGAGAAAATCTTTTTCAGCTTTTCGCTGTTGTCTTCAATGAACTGTAAGACTTTTTCTCTTAATTCGTGCGTAGAAGAGGCTAATTCTTTGGCTTGCTCCACCTCATTGAAATCCACGGTCTCAGCCTCTGAGTCTTCTTGTACATGCGTATTGTCAAGATTCTCTTTATCTGCTTTCTTTCCAAAGATATTAGGCATAGAGACCTTTGGCATCTCTATATCCTTCAACTTATCTGTAAATTTCAGAGCCATAGCCAAACTTATCAAATGGTATCTTATCTTCTTTTCTTACCTGTCACCGCCTTGAGCACTGCACCACCGACCTTACGCTCTAATCCTTGACGAGTGGTAGGGAGACCTGTAGCGCGAGCTATCTTTTGCTTTACTTTCGTTACTCCTACAGCACGCTTTAGCGAGAATGATACTCCTGGTATTTTCATGTTAAATATAATAATACATTTGTGTGATATGTGGGGCGGCCAAGCCCCACATACCTAAAGATTGGTTAGCGATTACTTACCAGCTGCAGTCAATGTAATGCTATTGTCTGCCAACTTAGAGTCATCAGCATTAGCAACCTGTACACCGATGCCATAGAGCTCAGCAACCTTCTTCTCGAAGTTGCCAACCTGCATGTTGCCCTTCACTACAAGGTCACCACCCTTAGCGCCCTCAGCGCGGATTGATGCCAATGTAGCGTCGTCGTCAGCGAACGCGCCCTTGCATGTTGCACTCTTGTACACGCGAAGTGTAGCACCGAAATTCTCTTTGAAATTAGCCTTCAAGGTCTTTACCTTGGTACGGCCGTTTAATGTAAATTCTGCCATAATTTTGGAATTTAAATTGGTTAATAAAAAGTGAATTAAATAGTTATTGTTTATCCTTTATTCTTCTGAAAAACGTTTCTTGCAGTATATTTTAGAGGTACCCGTTTACTTTGACACCTTGTTTCTTATTATTTTTTTCCATAAGACTGTGCCAACTCGAAGAATTTCATCAATAGAGAATTCTTCTTCAAATAGCTCAACTTTTGTACATCAACTTGCTCTATGTTAAAATATTCCATAGAAGTCTTCTCCTTACCATTCTTTAGAGTAGTAGTTACGATCTTTGCAGGATACTTCTTCATTGTCAATTCATACTCCTCACGTGATAAGACAAGAGAAAGATTACCACGGCGAATCTTGCCTACAAACCATAAAAAACGGTCAAGCAAGTCGTAGTTCAACTCTTTGCAATCAAGTTTCTCTATAAGAAGGTTTATCGCTTTGGTATATTCTATAAGTGTAGTGTCGCCGACCACTTTGCCATTTTCACTATGTATTAGTTTTGGCATGCTCTTCTTGTCGAATCCACAATTTATCCATACCAAAGGATACATTTCGCAAGCGATAGAGTCGTATATAGGGAATTGGAAATTGGTTTCAAAGTAGGCATACTTGCTAATAAGCGAGATAGCCACACCTTTGTCACTTCCATCTTTTCCAATACCATAGCTTTCAGAGAACAAATTAGACTTATTATAATTAAAAAGCCTATTATTCTTTACCGGATCTTTTGCAAAGTTAAGAAACATCTGTCTCAATTTGCCTTGCTTACCCTCAGAGAGGCCTACCAAGAACTCCGCCAACTCATCCAAAGCATAGTATCGACGACTCATTTGAGTAGAATACATGCTATCAATGAGTGTCAAACGAATAAGGATATCGGCTTTTGTCTCTTGTCTAGTGATTTCAAAGACTTTCAATATAGCATCCTTATCGGCAGAGAAACCTGATTCGCCTTTATATACATCATTTTTCGCCAAGAGTTTGAAAACTCCTTGCAACTCTTTAAGATGAGCGCCAGTATCCTTAATCGGTATTTCTTTTAACTTTGCCATGGTTGTAATTTTTATGAATGTAACTTTTTCTTTACACTATAAATTCCGTTTCGCTTAATGATAAAAACATTTTTTCATTCATTCTAGAGTTTCCTTGACATCATGTCCTCGTGAACTCTTTTTATAAACTATTTTCCAAAAAGCTTTGCGAAAAAGCCTTTCCCTAAATATATGACCTTGTCATTACTATCCACAAAATTATACCCAAACTTTACAGCTCCTTCTTTATTCTTTATCTTTAGAATGACTGAATTAGAGCCAGCAAAAGCAGCCATTTTAATTTCCTTTACAGATGAAGGTATTGTGACTTCTTTTAAATTGCATCCCTCAAAAGCAGCTTCACCTATCTTTATTACTCCATCTGGAATCACTATAGAAGTTATTTTACAATTACAAAATGCGTAATCACCTATGTACTTTAAGGTTTTGGGTAATTTTATACTTTTTACATCCCCATTATTATATCGATATCGTATGGTGGTATAATAACCAGACCAACCACTGGTACAAAATACGTTGGTGGATACATATGTATATTTTTCTTCATATATGAAGTCCCCATAGTCTTTGCGTCTCTTATCTGTAACTCGCTTGCCTGTGTTTATTTTCTCACTATAACGCTGTCGCCCACCTCCTTTTATTGAAACAACCGTGTAATTTATACCATTATATTGTAATATTTCGGGGATTTCTACACTCTCAAGTGCTTTCTCTTCATCTGAAGTTATATGCACTATTTCAGCCATTTTCGTTTTTGATTCACAACCCTCGGGATGTACCTGTTTAAACTCAAACCTAAGTTTTCCTATTATTTGTTCCATAATCTATATAATTTTACTCAATCACAATAAACTCCGTACGACGATTTACCTCGGGGTTATTGACATCAAGCGGTTCTGATGAGCCCTTGCCTTCAGCTTCGAGACGGTCGGCGCTGATACCGCGGCTAACGAGAAAGTCTACTGCTGCCTGTGCACGAGCCTCTGAAAGTTTCTGGTTAAAAGAGGCCTCGCCTTCTGCAGATGTGTGACCTACGATACGCAGTTTGATTTCAGGATGCTTCTGCATCTCTTTAGCCAAGTCGTGAAGAACAAACTTTGCGTCGTCGGAAAGTTCTGCCTTTCCCTGTATGAATTGTGCTGCGTTGAAGTTCTTCTCTATCTCTTCGATGCGGTCTACATAAACAATCTTCTCTACTTCGACCACCTTCTCTACCTCTACTACTTGAGGCTTGCGCAATGCCAAGAGGGCAATAATACCAAGAAACAATACAGCAAGCAATATCCACAACCAAAGGAGCGACTTCTTCTTGGGTACAGGAGGTACATAACCATTGAGGTACTCCAAACGGAAACCACCCTTCTTGCCGCCCTTGTCGGCAGCCTCAAACTTGGCTACTACAATATCGTAAGCACGGGCATGAGCTACAATGCGCTCAAAACTAGGCTTTGTCCACATCGATACTACGGCAACCTTTTTCCCATCACCAGTTGTGATTACCTCATCTTCACCCTTAAAGAATCCATTCCAATCTGCTGTAGTACCCTTCTCCTCTGCATAGATAAAGTTTTCCTTTACACCGGAATCAGGATTGAGTGAGTTGGGGAATGCTTTGCGAAGATCTTCCAATGTAGCATGAGGATACATTACCATATATGCATGAGCGATACCCAATGCTGTACGGTTCTGTGCCTTACCATATACACGCACCTTAGCGGTAGCACTTTCCATAGACGAAGCCTCGAAGCCCTCTGCTGGGGTCGAACGTTCCTTCTTAGGTTCCTCTATTGGTGCTTGTGATATAAGAGCCTCAGGTGCTGTGGAAACAGCCTTTTCTGAAGTAGGAGTAGGCACGCCATCATTGATTGCATCTACTAACTTACTTCCCATCTGGCGGGTATTCCATTTCTCATCAAGTGTAAAGCCTACCAATGCTGCAATTACACGTAAAGCCGCAGTTGCATTACCACAAGGTGCACCATCTTTAAGAACGGTCACACTATTATCCTCGTTAATATTAATGACATAGTCACCTATACTTGCTGATTTCTTTATATCTGCCATAATGCTTTTTTTACAATATTAATACTCTCCACGTGCAGCCTGACCGATGGTAATCTCGTTAGGTACGAGTTTCTTGCCATCAAGGTCCTTAATCTGTACGGTCACACCGAAATTGGTATCAAAGAGTTTCTCGGCATCGCCCACCTTGGTGCTACCCTTAATCTTGAGACCATCGGCATTGGCCTTTACATCCTTCGTGGTTTTCTTATTGAGTGCTGCGAGGGTGAGATCACCATCAGCAATCTGTGCGCCCTTGTAGAACACAAGTGTGAGATTAAATGCTTTCTTGAAATCTGCAGAGATGGTTTTCAGTTTCTTCTGAGGAGCTACGGTAAATTCAGCCTTGTTGAATTTATCCAAAATGTTGTTGATAAGTCCCATAGTAAATTGATTTTATATTAATATTGTATGATGCTTTAAGCAATTGTTCTTTGATAGATACCTCGTTCATTGTATAGTTTTATCCGTCCCTTAGTATCAGTTATGGCAAGGTCGCTTCCTGCCCATCGAGCAGAAGCTGCATCAGAAGAAACAATGGTTCGTTGATAGATACCTCGTTCGTTATATAACTTTACACAACCTTTGGTATCAGTGATAACAATAAGCGTCTGAGGCATATTGATGTCGGCATACACCACACCAGAGGATTGAATCGTACGTTGATAGATGCCTCGTTCGTTGTACAATTCGAGTTTGCCATTTTTAATTTTAGGAATATACATAGTTCTTGTAAGCCCTAAACGCCTACAAGTCTCCCGAAATCAGCAATTCATAAAATGTGTTTGCCATTGTATACAAGAAAAGCGTAGAGACTTGTCGAGCTCATCATGTTACTGGCATCGCCAAACGCCATTGTAGAAATGAACTGAGAAACAAATACCCCACGCTGTCGCATATATGGATAAAAGTGTACAGCC
>JAFZFZ010000031.1 GCA_017557005.1 Bacteroidaceae bacterium
GGCTGAGGTCGAGACCGTAGTACTCACCCATCACCTTGATCTCCTTGAGGGCCTTGATCTGCTCAGTTACCTCCTCGCGAAGACGGATGTTGGCGTCGGTCATAGGACCATTGATGTTGCGCTTATCTTCCTCCTTAGCCTCGATCAAACGGTCGATACCATAGAGGGCAAGACGACGGTAGTCACCGATGATACGGCCACGAGCGTAGTTGTCGGGCAAACCGGTGATGAAGCCGAGTGAACGGAACAAACGAATCTCTTCGGTGTAAGCATCGAACACACCGTCGTTGTGTGACTTACGGTAGTGTGTGAAGATATCCTTTACCTTCTCGTCGATGTCGAGACCATTCTCGTGACAAGCCTTAGCTACTACGTTGATACCACCGAAGGGCTTGATAGAGCGCTTCAAAAGCTCGTCGGTCTGAAGACCTACGATGAGCTCGTTCTCCTGGTCGATATATCCGGCCTTGTGTGAAGTGATTGTCGATACGGTCACGTTGTCGAGTGAGCGTACGCCGCCGTTGTTACGCTCCTCCTCGAGAGCCTGCAAGCAGAGGTTCCAGAGGTTTGTTGTACGCACTGTGGGGCCCTGCAAGAATGAGGCATCACCAGTGTAAGGAGCAATGTTGGCACTTACGAAATCAGCTACGTTGATTTCCTTGTTCCAAAGTCCGTTGATGAAATTCTGTTCCATTTCTGATTAGTTTATTTATGGTTTTGCTAACTTTTTAGTTGTCGCTTTTTATTTTGCGGTGCAAAGTTACTATTTTTTTTCGGCATTCCCTATAATAATATATAGGTATTTGTACACTCAAAACCCCATTTTAACGTCTATGAGGGCATTGATGGGGTCTATTTGTAATGACGAGTCGGCAATTTGAAGGTTTTTCTCTTTTCTGCAAAAAGAAATTTACAAATGGTGTCGGAGTTTTTGGAAAATGACTATCTTTGTGCAGTTATAAAAATGAATGTTATGAGCGAATACATAATCCTATCTCTACTGCTTCTGGTGGCTGCGCTCGGGGTAGCGCTGGTGGCTATGGTGACGAAGCTTGGCCAACGACGTCAGGCGCTGAGCGACGAACAGCTGAGACAGATGCTGATGGAGCAGACGCACGAGCTATCGCGCCAGCTGCAGATAGTGCGCGAGGAGTTGTCGCGCACCACACGCGAGCAGATGGCTGAGAACCGCAACGAGCT
The DNA here is from genome assembly GCA_017557005.1 of Bacteroidaceae bacterium. Lineage (GTDB taxonomy): Bacteria > Bacteroidota > Bacteroidia > Bacteroidales > Bacteroidaceae > UBA1189. The sequence continues at coordinate 1,201 of JAFZFZ010000031.1, forward strand.
GAGCCGTAGGGTGGAGGAGTTGCGCAAGGAGATCGTAGGCAACCAGGCAGCACAGTTGCAGCAGATATTGGAAACACTCAATCGTAACCTGCTCACCACCAACGAACTGCAACGCGAGAAGCTGGAGATGATGATTGGCCGTCAGGATCAGCTGATCAAGTCGACCGAGAAGCGTCTCGACGACATGCGTCTGATGGTGGAGGAGAAGTTGCAGAAGACGTTGCACGAGCGCATCGGACAGTCGTTCGAACTGGTGCGTACGCAGCTCGAGAATGTGCAGCAGGGATTGGGTGAGATGAAGAACCTGGCACAGGATGTGGGCGGACTGAAGCGTGTGCTCACGAATGTGAAGACGCGTGGTACCTTCGGTGAGGTGCAGCTGGCTGCTTTGCTGGAGCAGATGCTGAGCCCCGAGCAGTATGACGCGAATGTGAAGACGAAGCAGAAGGGTACTGAATTCGTGGAGTTTGCGGTGAAGCTGCCGGGTAAGGATGACGGACTGGAATGTGTGTATCTGCCCATCGATGCTAAGTTCCCGAAGGATGTGTATGAGCAGTATCTGGATGCGTACGAATCGGGCGATGTGAACCTTATAAATAGTACCTCGCACCAGTTGGAGCAGGTGGTGAAGAAGATGGCGCGCGATATCCGCGAGAAGTACCTCGAACCGCCCTTTACGACCGACTTTGGTATCATGTTCCTGCCCTTCGAGAATATCTATGCGGAGGTGATACGTCGCACGGCATTGGTGGATCAGCTGCAGCGTGAGTTCCGCGTTATCGTGACCGGACCTACTACGCTGGGTGCCATCCTCAATAGTTTGCAGATGGGATTCCGTACGTTGGCTATCGAGAAGCGATCAAGCGAGGTGTGGACCGTATTGGCAGCTGTGAAGACGGAGTTCGGCAAGTTTGGCGGTATGCTGGAGAAGGTGCAGAAGAACCTGGAGACCGCTGGCTCACAACTGGACGAGGTGCTGGGCAAGCGTACACGCGCCATCGAGCGTAAGTTGCGTCAGGTGCAGGAGTTGCCCGTAGACCGCTCGGCCGATATACTGGCGCTCGATACGCTGACCGATGATGATAAGGATTGAGATTAACGAAGACTAAGACGAAAACGAAGACTAAGACGATAACGAAAACGAAAACGATAACTAAAACGAAGACTAAGACGAAAACGATAACGAAAACGAAGACGGGCATCCGGAGGAGCAACCTGAAGAATTCACAATTGACAATTCACAATTCACAATTAGCCATCCGGAAGGCCGTTTATCGTTCACCGTTAACCTTTAACCGTTCATCATTGACTTCGTCGAACCTCGGCTGCGCTCGCTGAGCGATTAGTAAGCAAGCTTACATCGCGCTCACTGGCACGAGCTTTCAACATTAAACATTCAACATTAAACATAAACTCTAAACCCAAACACCACGTATGAAGAAACTATACAACCTACTCGTGCTATGCTGCTTACTGCTGGCAAACAGCCAGATGATGGCACAGACTCAAGATAAGATAGAGGAGCCGCAATATCCTGGTGGCCGCAAGGAGTTGCTCAAATACATGGAGGAGCATATGGTGCACCCGGCTGACATGCGCGAACTGGGCATCGAGGGCGAAGTGGTGGTGGAGTTCTTCGTGGAGCGCAGCGGTGTGATATCGGGCGTGAACGTGGTGAAGGGCTTGACCAAGGCCTTTGATGACGAGGCCGTGCGTCTGACTCGCGGTATGCCTCGCTGGATTCCTGGCAAGAAGAACGGTGTGCCCGTACGCTATCGTATGACGATGCCTATCAACTTCAAGGTGAAACGACACTTTGGCAAACATATTGACCAATCAAAATAACAACTCTAAAACAAGAATGGATATGAAAAAGACTTTCGCAACACTGGGCATCCTCAGCTGTCTGCTGAGCGGTTGCCAATGCAAGCAACAGGAACCTGTAACACAGGACGAGAACCCCGTAATCACTACCATCATGGCGCGTCGTAGCATACGCAAGTATCAGCCGCAAGCTGTTGAGCGTGAGAAGATGGACATCATCCTGCAGTGTGGTATCAATGCACCCAACGGACAGAACAAGCAGTCGTGGGAGGTGCGCGTAGTGGATAGCCCTGCATTCATGGAGGAAATCAAGGAGGCGATAGCGAAGGGTCACCCCGACATGAATCCCGAGATGGCTAAGGGTTGCTTCCGTGGCGCTCCCACCATGGTGTTTATCGCACGTGACAAATCGTACGATTTTTCACCCTACGACTGCGGATTGCTGGCCGAGAATATGGTGCTCTCAGCGTGGTCGATGGGCGTAGGTTCTATCTGCTTGGGTAGCCCCGTTCGCTTCCTTACCGACAACGATGCTTGTCTGCCTATCCTCGAGAAGTTGGGCTTCAGCGAAGGCTACGAGCTGTGCCTCTGCGTAGGCTTCGGCTATGCCGACGAAGAACCCGCTGCCAAACCTCGCGACTGGGGCAAGGTGAAGTATGTGGATTGATGGAGTGGGGTAGTGCGATATAGCAATGTCTCATGATATGTGGAGGGGAGCTGGCAATGGGTGCTGGCTCCTCTCTTTTTGCGGTTCTTTGGGGCTCGTTTTGAGGTGTTTTGGTGGCTATGAAGATAATTTTCGAGAAAAGTTTCCTCAATTAAACTTTATTATGTAATTTTGCAGATAATTATACAAACATATCATCTCAAATAGTAATAATGAGTACAAATAGACCTTTTATGGTATTCTCAGGCACAAAGTCTAGATACCTCGCTGAGCAAATTTGCGAAGAATTGGGTTGCAAGTTGGGCAACATGATTATCACCCACTTTGCCGATGGTGAGTTTGCCGTTTCTTACGAAGAGTCAGTACGTGGTAAGGATGTCTTCTTGGTACAGTCAACCTTCCCCAACTCAGACAATCTGATGGAGCTCCTCCTCATGATTGATGCTGCAAAGCGTGCTTCAGCGCATAGCATCATCGCTGTAATGCCTTACTTCGGTTGGGCACGTCAGGACCGCAAGGATAAGCCCCGTGTATCTATCGGTGCTAAGCTCGTAGCAGATATCCTCAGCGTTGCTGGTGTAGACCGCATCATCACCATGGACCTCCATGCTGATCAGATCCAGGGCTTCTTCGATGTTCCCGTTGATCACCTCTATGCTTCAAACGTATTTGTGCCTTATATCCAGTCGCTCAATCTTGAGGACCTCGTGATTGCTACACCTGACGTAGGTGGTAGTAAGCGTGCAAGCAGCTACTCAAAGTATTTGCATGTACCCCTCGTGCTCTGTCATAAGACACGCGCTAAGGCTAATCAGGTAGAGTCAATCCAGATCATCGGTGATGTAGAGGGTAAGAATGTTGTACTCGTTGACGATATCGTAGATACAGCTGGTACAATCTGTAAGGCTGCCGACGTGATGTTTGAGGCTGGTGCTAAGTCAGTACGCGCTATCGCATCGCACTGCGTGATGTCAGGTCCCGCTCCCGGTCGTGTAGAGGAATCTCGCCTTGAGGAGATCGTGTTTACCAACAGTATTCCCTTCGACAGAGAGTGCAAGAAACTCAAGCAGCTTTCAATCGCTCCCATCTTCGCTGAGACTGTTCGTCGCGTGATGTCAAACGAGTCTATCAGTTCGCAATACATTATTTAATAATATAAATATAGAAAAGTAGAATGAAGAAATTTGGCTTGTTGGCAATGGCTGCCCTCGCAATGGTGGCTTGTCAAGATAAGAATGCTTACACCATCACTGGTACATACGAGGGTGCTGCTGAGGGTGACTCAGTGAGCTTGCAGCTCATGGAGGGTCGCAAGATGGTAGATCTCCAGAAGGTGGCCGTTGTAGGTGGTAAGTTTGAGTTTAAGGGTGTGGCTGATAGCGTGCAGGTAGCTGCTTTGACTATCGGTGATGCTTTCTGTCAGCTCTTCCTTGAGCCCGGACAGATCAAGGTGGACATGAAGGCTGACCAGTTGGTATATGCTCTCGGTACTCCTAACAACAATGCTTTCGAGGCATACTCTAACGATATGAAGGCACTCCAGGAGGAGTATGCTGCTATCGCTCAGAGCGCTCGCAGTGGTGAGCTCTCAGAGGAGGAGTTGGCTGAGGTAAGAAAGCAGATGGGTGAGTTCGAGGCGAAGTACTACGAGGCACTTAAGAACAGCGTGATTGACAACGTAGGTACCGACTTCGGTCTCTACAACCTCAACAATAGCTACTATTATTTCACTCCCGAGGAGTTGGCTCCCGTGCTCGAGGGTTACCTCGCTGCATTCCCCACCAACGTACGCTTGCAGCGTATGAAGGCTAACAACGACCTCTCACTCGAGACTGCAGTAGGTAAGCAGTTCAAGGATTTTGAGATGGAAGATGTTGAGGGCAACATGCATAAGATTTCTGAGTACGTTGCTGCTAACGAGGTTACTCTTATCGACTTCTGGGCAAGCTGGTGTGGTCCTTGCCGCGCTGAGATGCCTGCTGTGAAAGCTGCTTACGAGGCTTACAAGGCTAAGGGCTTTGGTATCGTAGGTGTATCACTCGACAACAACAAGGAGGCTTGGTTGAAGGGTATCGCTGATCTCGCTATCGAGTGGCCTCAGATCTCTGACCTTAAGGGTTGGGGTTGCGAGGGTGCTAAGCTCTATGGCGTTAACTCAATCCCCGCTACTGTACTCGTAGCTAAGGATGGTACTATCCTCGCTAAGAACGTACGTGGTGAGGCTATCCAGGAGAAACTTGCTGAGATTCTCAACTAATTTGACAAATACTTTTAGAGAAATATCTCACAATGGCACTTTGCTTCGGCAAGGTGCCATCTTTTTTTGAAATAAATTTGCTTTTTCATCTGAATTGTTCTAATTTTGCACCGTTTTCAAAAGAGCGACACCGAGGTTGCTACGAGCGAAAATGTATGCCGAAATAGCTCAGTTGGTAGAGCAACGCATTCGTAATGCGTAGGTCGCGGGTTCGAGTCCCGCTCTCGGCTCACAAGAAAGCAAGATACTCGGTGCTCAACAGACAGAATCCTCAGTGCAAACTGGGGATTTTCTTTTTGTCACTCATACATGGCAGGTCGGTTGTGATGTGCGATAATGTATCGACGTGAAAAGGTGAAAAACTTGCAGTTCCTTTCCTTTTTTTTATTCTTCCCACTCTGCTGTGTCCCATTTTTTTTGTAATTTTGCACACCTAAAAAGTAACAGACAAAACAATCGTATGGGTGGTTTTTTTGGAACAGTCTCTAAAGCTGCATGTGTGACCGACTTATTCTACGGCACCGACTACAATTCACATATGGGAACCAAGCGTGGCGGTATGGCCACATATGCCAAGGGTAAAGGTTTTATGCGCTCTATCCATAACCTGGAGAGCTCGTACTTCCGCACCAAGTTTGAGCACGAACTGTCAAAGTTTCAAGGTGACTCGGGCATTGGCGTCATCAGTGACACAGACCCTCAGCCGATTCTCATCAACTCACACCTCGGTAAGTTTGCCATCGTAACCGTAGCTCGTGTCAACAATATGCAGGAGCTGGAGCAGGACTTGTTGGCTTCTAACATGCACTTCTCGGAGATGAGTCTCTCAAAGACCAATCAGACCGAGCTCATTGCTCTCCTTATTATACAAGGTAAGGACTTTGTAGATGGCATCGAGAATGTGTTCCGTAAGATCAAGGGTTCATGCTCAATGCTTATCCTCACGGAGGATGGTATCATTGCGGCTCGCGACCAGTGGGGACGCACACCTGTTGTTATCGGTAAGAAGGATGGTGCTTATGCTGTTACGAGCGAGACAAACAGCTTCCCCAACCTTGGCTATCAGATTGAGCACTACGTAGGTCCGGGTGAGATTGTACGTCTCCGTCCCGATGGCATCGAGCAGATGCGCAAGCCCAACGAGAAGTTGCAGATATGTTCATTCTTGTGGGTGTACTACGGCTTCCCCAACTCATGCTACGAAGGCAAGAACGTGGAAGATGCGCGTTACTCAACAGGTTATAAGATGGCACAGCAAGACTCTTCGGTGGTGGACTGCGCTTGCGGTATTCCTGACTCGGGTGTAGGTATGGCCTTGGGCTATGCTCATGGTATGAATGTGCCTTATCGTCGTGCCATCTCTAAGTATACTCCTACTTGGGCGCGTAGCTTTACACCGGTAAACCAGGAGATGCGTTCGCTCGTGGCTAAGATGAAGCTCATCCCTAACGGTGCTATGATGGATGGTCAGCGTGTACTCTTCTGCGACGACTCTATCGTGCGCGGTACTCAGCTCACCGATAATGTGCAGGAACTCTACGACTACGGTGCTAAGGAGATCCACATGCGTATCGCATGTCCGCCTATCATCCATAGCTGTCCGTTCCTTGGCTTCACCTCATCAAAGAGCGATCTTGAGCTGATGACCCGCCGTCTAATCAAAGAGTTTGAGGGCGACGATAGTAAGGACCTCGACAAATACTCAACACCCGGCACACCACAGTATGAGCGCCTGGTGGAAGAGATTCGCCGTCGATTCAATCTCACCTCACTTAAGTTTAATACAATAGAGACGCTCGTTGATGCTATCGGTTTGCCCAAGTGCAAGCTCTGCACCCACTGCTTCGATGGTTCGAGCCACTTCTAAGCAACGAAGTTGATAACAAAACTTAAGCCCTCTTCATACGAAGGGGGCTTTCTTGTGTGTTGGGATTGGCATTTTCGTTCGATTTGCACTAAATTTATTCTGCTGCGTAGTCTTAAATTAGGTTTAGCTTTGGAAAAACTCAAATATAAATTTGTTTATTCTCTCAATTTGTAGTATTTTTGCACGAACTAAGAAGAGTAGAGTTATGATGTCACATCTATTAGGTCATTGGCTATCGAAATGGGCTCCTATGGAGGCCACGAAGCAGTATCCTCAGTGGTGTGATGCTATCGACGGTAAACAGTCGGTATCATTGATTTCTTTGCTTTTTTTGTTGTTAAGTGTTATCCCTTTGCATGCGTCGTTGTCGCTGTAAGGGGATGTTTTTTATAGTTTGGTAAAAAAGGAGATGAGAAGATATATGGAGATAAAGGCCAAATGATATGACAAAACTATCGGCATTTAACTCCACAACGAAGCGAAAGCGAAGTGATAACTCCCATTACTCCCTTTAGCTACTAAAAGAGAAATATTAATATATAAAACGATATAAAAGTATAACATGAAAGCGACATTAGTATTGGACAATGGAATGCGCTTCGAAGGTACTGCTTTCGGCTGCGAGAAGCCTGCAGTAGGCGAAGTGGTGTTCTGTACAGCAATGACTGGCTACCCCGAGAGTTTGACGGACGCCGCATATGCTGGTCAGCTCTTGGTGCTGACTTACCCGTTGGTGGGCAACTACGGTGTGCCCTCACACGAAGTGAAGGAACTGGGCTTGGAGAAGTTCTTCGAGAGCAACAAGATGCAGGTGAGCGGACTCATCGTAACTGACTATAGTGTAGAATACAGCCACTGGAATGCTGCAGAGACACTCGATGCATGGATGAAGCGCGAAGGCGTGCCTGGTATCACTGGTGTAGATACACGTGCTATCACTAAGGCTATCCGCGACAACGGTGTGATGGGTGGACAAATCATCATAGGTGACGCTCAACCCTCAACCCTCAACGCTCAACCTTATGATACCATCGACCAAGTAGCTAATGTTACTTGCGCTGAGCCCACCACATACGGTGAGGGTGCTAAGAAGGTGGTAGTAGTAGACTGTGGTGTGAAGTATAGCCTTATCCGCAACCTCGTGGCTCGCGGATTCGAGGTGGTACGCGTACCTTATAACTACGACTTCTCAGCAATGGCTTACGATGCAGTGGTAGTGACCACAGGTCCCGGTAACCCCGCTCTCTATGGTGACACCGTAGCTAACATCCGCAAGGCTATGGAGACTGGCAAGCCCATCCTCGGTATCGGTCTCGGCAACCAGTTGCTCGGTTTGGCAGCAGGTGCTCAGGTTGAGAAGCTCAAGTTCGGTCACCGCGGTGCTAACCAGCCCACACGTCTCGCTGACACTAACAGCTGCTACATCACCAACCAGAACATTGGCTACGCTGTAATGGCAAGCACATTGCCCGCTGGCTGGAAGGTATTGTTCACCAACCTCAACGATGGCGCTGTAGACGGTATCCGTCACGAGGAGAAGCCCTGGATCGGTACACAGTTTGCCCCCGAGGCTTGCAGCCGTGGCTTCCGCAAGGATAACCTGATGGACGATTTTGTAAAACTCATCTAAGAATAATATACAATAGGAGATAAATGGAGATAAATGGAGTGAAAGGGAGATAAAGGCCGAATGATTTGTACACGGTGTACTAAACTATTGGCATTTAACTCCTCAACGAAGCGAAAGCGAAGTGATAACTCCCTTTAACTCCCTCTAACTCCACAATAAATAGTATTATGGAAAAGAAATTCAATAAAGTATTGCTCTTGGGTTCGGGTGCATTGAAGATCGGTGAGGCTGGTGAGTTTGACTACTCAGGCTCACAGGCGCTCAAGGCATTGCGCGAAGAGGGCATCAGCACGGTGCTCATCAACCCCAACATTGCTACCGTACAGACCAGTGAAGGTGTAGCTGACAAGATCTACTTCTTGCCCGTAACTCCCTTCTTCGTAGAGAAGGTTATCGAGAAGGAGCGCCCCGATGGTATCCTCCTCGCATTCGGTGGACAGACCGCCCTCAACTGTGGTGTGAAGCTCTATGAGAGCGGCGTGCTCGAGAAATATAACGTACAGGTACTCGGTACTCCCGTACAGGCTATCATCGATACTGAGGACCGCGAACTCTTCAACCGCAAGCTCGAGGAGATCGATGTAAAGATCATCAAGAGTGAGGCTGTAGAGAACATCGAGGATGCTCGTGCTGCTGCAGAGCGCTTGGGCTATCCCGTCATCATCCGTGCTGCTTATGCACTCGGTGGTCTCGGCTCAGGTTTCTGCGACAACGAAGAGGAACTCAATAAGCTCGCCGAGAAGGCATTCTCATTCTCTCCCCAGGTGCTCGTAGAGAAGAGCCTCAAGGGTTGGAAGGAGATCGAGTATGAGGTGGTGCGCGACGCCTACGACAACTGCATCACCGTATGTAACATGGAGAACTTCGACCCCCTCGGCATCCACACCGGTGAGAGTATCGTAGTAGCTCCTACACAGACATTGACCGCTAGCGAGTGCAACAAGCTTCGCGAGCTCGCCATCCGCATCGTGCGTCACGTGGGCATCGTGGGTGAGTGTAACGTACAGTTTGCCTTCGACACCGAGTCTGAGGACTACCGCGTGATCGAGGTGAACGCTCGTTTGAGCCGCTCATCAGCTCTTGCTTCTAAGGCTACCGGTTTCCCCTTGGCTTTCGTTGCTGCCAAGATTGGTTGCGGCTATGGCCTCTTCGAACTCAAGAACTCAGTAACTAAGGATACAGCAGCGTTCTTCGAGCCTGCTATCGACTATATCGTATGTAAGATTCCTCGTTGGGACCTCGGTAAGTTCCGTGGCGTTGACCGCGAGATTGGCTCAGCCATGAAGTCTGTGGGTGAGGTGATGTCAATCGGTCGCACCTTTGAAGAGGTAATCCAGAAGGGTCTCCGTATGATTGGTCAGGGCATGCACGGCTTCGTGGAGAATAAGGAACTCGAGATTGCCGACATCGACAAGGCATTGCGCGAGCCCACTGATAAGCGTATCTTCGTAATCTCTAAGGCTATGCGCGCTGGCTACACCATCGACCAGATCCACGAGCTCACCAAGATCGACCGCTGGTTCCTCCAGAAGTTGCAGAACATCATGAACACCTCTAAGGAGCTTCACGCATGCAAGGGCGTAGCTGAGGTTCCCGCAGAACTCCTCCGCAAGGCAAAGGTACAGGGCTTCACCGACTTCCAGGTGTCTCGTGCCGTAGGTCTCGAAGAGCAGCTCGGTGTTGACGAGGGCTTGATGGCTGTTCGCAACCGTCGTAAGGAACTCGGCATCACTCCCGTAGTGAAGCAGATTGATACTCTCGCAGGTGAGTATCCCGCACAGACCAACTACCTCTACCTCACCTATGCAGGTACAGAGCACGATATCGAGTTCGCACGCGACGACAAGTCAATCCTCGTACTCGGCTCAGGTGCTTACCGTATCGGTTCATCAGTAGAGTTCGACTGGTGTGGTGTGCAGGCGCTCAACACCATCCGCA
>JAFZFZ010000032.1 GCA_017557005.1 Bacteroidaceae bacterium
CCCCTCGGTAAGTTATGAGGGGGCTACGCTGGGTGTGGCGATGCGCTTTTAGCATATCACAATGGAACAAATATAAGCAGAAACGGGGCGACCAGAGTCGTCCCGCTTCTGCTTATTGTAATATCAGTCTGCTCTATTAGATGGCTGCAGGGAGCACCTCCAATGCACAGCGTGCACGACGCAGAGTCTCTTCCTTACCGATGAAGTCGGTGAGCTCGAAGATGTGAGGACCTACGGCAGCACCTACGAGAGTCACGCGGAAGGCATTCATTACCTTACCTACGCCCCATTCCTTCGATGCAATCCATTCCATGATGAGGGGCTCAATCTCTGCACCTGCAAATACGGGAGCCTGCTCGATGAAATCGCACAACTCGCGTACGTAGGTTGATGCGGGCTCTTTCCACCATTTCTTAAGCGACTTCTCATCGTAGCTCTCGGGAGCCTCGAAGAAGTAGCAGCAGGTATCCCAAAGCTCGTGTACGAAGTTGACACGGCCCTTCATGAGTGATACTACCTTGACGATGCGGTCGAACTCCTCATTGATGCCGCGCTCACGGAGCATGGGCTCAAAGAGACGAGCAATCTCTGCGTCGTCCTTTGAAAGGATATATTCGTGGTTGAACCACACGAGTTTCTTATAATCGAAACGTGCACCTGCCTTTGAGCAGCGTGAGAGGTCGAAGAGCTGTATCATCTCGTCGAGGGTCATCTTCTCCTGGTCGTTGCCGGGGTTCCAGCCGAGGAGAGCGAGGAAGTTGATTACAGCCTCGGGCAGATAGTCCTTCTCACGATAGCCTGAAGAGATGTCGCCTGTCTTGGGGTCGTGCCACTCGAGGGGGAACACGGGGAAGCCGAGACGGTCGCCATCGCGCTTGCTGAGCTTACCATTGCCCTCGGGCTTGAGCAAGAGGGGCAGGTGAGCGAATGTAGGCATGGTGTCTTCCCATCCGAAGGCGCGGTAGAGCAACACGTGGAGCGGAGCCGAAGGCAACCACTCTTCACCACGAATCACGTGTGACACCTCCATCAAATGGTCGTCAACAATGTTGGCCAAGTGATAGGTGGGGAGCTCGTCGGCACTCTTGTAGAGCACCTTGTCATCGAGTACAGATGAGTTGATGACTACGTTGCCACGAATGAGGTCATTGACGTGTACTTCAACACCCGGTTCGATGAGGAAGCGCACTACATACTGATGGCCTGAGGCCAAGAGTGCATCTACCTCCTCCTTGGGCAGAGCCAATGAGTTGCGCATCTGCATACGAGTAGTGGCATCGTACTGGAAGTTGGCAATTTCGTTGCGCTTAGCTTCGAGCTCCTCAGGAGTATCGAAGGCCATGTAGGCCTTGCCCTCATCGAGCAACTGCTGAACGTACTTCTTATAGATGTCGCGACGCTCCGACTGGCGGTAGGGACCATGGTCGCCACCTACACCTACGCCCTCATCGAAGGCGAGGCCAAGCCACTGGAACGACTCGATGATATACTCCTCAGCACCGGGTACGAAGCGGTTTGAATCGGTGTCCTCGATGCGGAAGATGAAGTCGCCACCATGCTGGCGGGCAAACAAATAGTTGTACAAGGCAGTGCGTACACCGCCGATATGCAAGGGTCCTGTGGGACTGGGTGCGAAGCGCACTCTTACTCTTCTTTCAGTCATATAATTCAATGGAATATTGTTTCGTGCAACAAAGGTACGAATAAACGAGCGAAAAATATCAAGTTTACTTGAATATTTATCACAGCGAGTGCAAGTACCTTGGAGATTCATCTCAAAGGTGTGAATAAACGAGCAAAAACGTAACAGGTTTGTTTGAATATTCATTATGGCGAGTGCAAGTACCTTTGTGATTTACAGCAAAGGCGCATTTTCTCAGTATAAAAGTAGGAGAATCCAAAGTTTTTCTCGTAATTTGCATCGTTTTAGTGTTGAGACCTATGAAAGCGACTACCAAATCATATCTTTTCATAGCTGCAGTGTTTGTTGCGGCGGCTGTCATTATCAGTTTTTTTCTCCCTCGCCAAAGGGCTATTGGGCTTGAATTTTCTGAGGGCAAGCCTTGGAAATTTGAGCAGTTGACTGCACCTTTTAATTTTGCTGTGTATAAGAGCGAACGCGCCTTGCAAGAGGAGCGTGCCGCGATAATGTCGGCTCAGCGTCCCTATTATGTGTTGGAGGAGGGCAAAGGCGACGAGGCGCTTGGTGCGTATGAGGCAGCTTACAAAAAAGAGTTGTACTTGTTGGTGGGTCCTGTGCTCAATCGTCAGATCAATGCTAAACTGACTGAACTGTATGACGCTGGTATTATCAGTAGTGGTGAGCTCAAGCGCTTGCAGGCCGATAGCATCAGTACCATCATGCTGATCAGACATAACGTGGCTTCTCCTAAGTCTGTATCCGAACTTTACACTGTGCAGCAGGCCTATGAGTCGCTTATGGCTATCGACTCCACCCTTTGGGGACGCCATGCGTTGCAGAGTAGCAATCTGAATGACTATATTCAACCCAATCTGCGCTACGATGCCATCAAGTCCGAGGCTACACTCAATGAGGCGTTGGCATCCATTTCACTTACCAGCAAGGTGATTCAGAAGGACCAAAAGATCATCGGAACGGGTGATATGGTCGATGAAGAGCATTATCAGACATTGCTCTCGTATCAGCACGAGCTGAACAAGCGTATTGACGAACGAGGTGTGCAGATGACCTTCATTGGACAGGTGCTCCTTATGCTGCTTCTGATTGCTGCTTATGTGATGTACTTGGTCAACTATCGCCGCACCTACCTCTTTGAACGCAACAAATTGTTGTTCCTTGTGACGCAACTGACGCTATATCCCATCATTGCATCTTGGATTCTTGAGGCCGGAGACGGATTCATGATTATCCCCTTCGCAATGGCGCCAGTGATGATCAATATCTTCCTCGATTCGCGCACAGCATTTATCACGCACACCATCATCACGCTCATTATTTCGCTCATTGTGCCCGATCCATTCATCTTCGTGCTGTTGCAGTTTACAGCCGGTATAGCAGCCATCTACTCGCTTACCGAGCTTACTGCGCGTTCGCAGATCTTCCGTGTAGCCTTGGTGGTGGTGATATGCTATAGCCTTGTGTTCTTGGGGTATGAACTCATCACGCGCAGTGCATTGAACTTGTTTGATAAGCGCATGTATATCAACTTCCTTCTCAATGGAGTGTTGCTTCTCTTTACCTATCCGCTGATGCTCCTTTATGAGAAGTTGTTCCGCTTTACCTCTGATGTGACGCTGATGGAGTTGTCAAATTTCAATATCAAACTCTTGCGTCAGTTGTCGGAAAATGCTCCTGGAACTTTTCAACATTCAATACAAGTATCTAATCTTGCAGCTGCAGCTGCGAATAAGGTGGGAGCCAGCAGTTTGCTGGTGCGTACTGGAGCCATGTATCATGATATAGGTAAGTTGGAGAATCCTATCTTCTTTACCGAGAATCAGGGAAACACCAATCCGCATGCCTGCTTGCCTTACGATCAGAGTGCCAAGATTATCATTAATCACGTGCACGATGGATTGCGCCTGGCCGAAAAACACAATTTGCCATCGGCTATCAAGGATTTCATAGCCACACACCATGGCCTCAGCAAAGCAAAGTATTTCTATATATCATATAAGAACGAACATCCGGGCGAGGAGGTCGACGAGTGTCTCTTTACCTATCCGGGTCCTGCGCCTCATAGCATGGAGACCGCGATACTCATGATGGCCGATGCAGTAGAAGCCGCCTCACGCAGTCTGCCCGAGTATACAGAAGAGAGCATCACTAACCTCATCGACCGCATCATCGACGGACAAGTGATGGAGGGACATTTCAACAACTGTCCCATCACCTTTAAGGATATCACCGATATTAAGGCTGTGTTTAGGGAAAAGTTGCGCACCGTCTACCACACACGCATCAGCTACCCGGAATTGAAGCGATAAGCTCCTGCTCTCGCATCTCTTAGGTGTATATTCGGTGTATAAATGTGAAAATATTTAAAAAGAAATCCAAGAATCCGTTAACATTCAGATAAAAAGCGTAAATTTGCCCGTTTTTTTGAAATAACGAATATAAAATTATGGACAAATTTAGCTACGGACTCGGACTTGGCATCGGCCAGCAGTTGCTCTCTATGGGTGCAGAGGTGAGTGTTGACGATTTCGCTCAAGCAATCCGCGATGTATTAGAAGGTAAAGAGACTGCGCTCAGTTTCGCTGAAGCACAGCAGATTGTAAACTCACACTTCGCAGAGATGGAGAAGCAGGCTCATGCAGCTGCCATCGAGCAGGGTGAGATGTTTTTGAAGATGAACAAAGAGCGCGCAGGTGTGGTGACTCTCCCCAGCGGCTTGCAGTACGAGGTATTGCAGTCGGGCACAGGTCGCAAGCCCAAGGCAACTGACAAGGTGCGTTGTCACTACGAAGGCCGTTTGGTTGATGGCACACTCTTCGATAGCTCAGTAGAGCGTGGCGAGCCCGCCGTATTTGGCGTTAACCAAGTGATCGCCGGATGGGTTGAGGCTTTGCAACTCATGAGCGAGGGCGACAAGTGGAAACTCTATATCCCCTACAACCTCGGTTATGGCGAGCAGGGCGCAGGTGGCGCTATTCCTCCCTACAGCACATTGGTGTTCGAGGTAGAACTGTTGGATGTATTATAATCATTAATTAGAATAGAAAACATGAAGAAAAGTATTTTTTCAGTAGCTGCGGTCCTCGTTGCAGGTCTCTTCGCAAGCTGCACTGTTTCGGCTCCCAAGGCTAACCTCAAAGGTGCAAGCCCGGTCGATTCACTCTCTTACGCTATCGGCGTAGTTCAGTCACAAGGTTTGAAGGATTATGTAGTAATGCGCATGGGTGTTGACACTACCTACATGGATCAGTTCATTGCTGGTTTGTGCGATGGTGTTGATGCTGACGAGAAGAAGAGCGCTTACTATGCTGGCCTCCAGATTGGTCAGCAAGAGGCTGCACAGGTTCTCCCTGGTCTCGCTGGCGAGGTGCTCGGTGAGGGTACACTCAACGAGAAGGAGTACGCTGCAGGTTTCTTGGCAGGTGTTACCGAGAAGGGTCAGAAGAT
The DNA here is from genome assembly GCA_017557005.1 of Bacteroidaceae bacterium. Taxonomy (GTDB): domain Bacteria; phylum Bacteroidota; class Bacteroidia; order Bacteroidales; family Bacteroidaceae; genus UBA1189. The sequence continues at coordinate 5,108 of JAFZFZ010000032.1, forward strand.
GGAGGTTGCTCAGGCACAGGAGACTGCTATGCGTCTCATGGAGAGCCTCAGAGAGGTTAACGACTCTACTGTTGACCTTAAGGCTCAGATTGACACCTTCTCATATGCTGTAGGTTTGGCTCGCACACAAGGCTTGAAGGAGTATGCTATCTTCCGTCTTGGTGTTGACTCAGCACAGTACGTTAGCAATTTTGCTAAGGGTGTAAAGGAGGGCTTCAGCCTCAGCGATGATGCTAAGAAGAATGCTTTCCTTGCTGGTGTGCAGATTGGTCAGCAGCTCGCTGGTCAGATGATTCCCGGTATCACCATGGAGATTTTCGGTGAGAACGGTGAGCTCAACAAGAACAACTTCATGGCAGGTTTCGTAGCTGGTGTTACAGGTGAGGGTCTTTACTTCGATGTTATGCAGGCAAACGAGCTCGCTATGCGCCTCATGGAGGAGATCAAGAGCGAGCGTATGAACGCTGAGTTTGGTGATTACAAGACTGAGTGTGTTGCTTTCCTTGAGAATATCGCTCAGACCGAGGGCGTAGTGAAGACTGCTAGCGGTCTTTGCTACAAGGTGATCACCGAGGGTAAGGGTGCTACACCCACTGCTACCGATAAGGTAAAGGTACACTACCGTGGTACACTCATCAACGGTGAGGAGTTTGATAGCTCATACAGCCGTGGTGAGGCTGCAGTGTTTGGTGTAAACCAGGTTATCGCAGGTTGGACCGAGGCGCTCACTCTCATGCCCGTAGGTTCTAAGTGGGAGCTCTACATTCCTCAAGAGCTTGCTTATGGTAGCCGCGATATGGGTCAGATCAAGCCCTACTCAACTCTCGTGTTTGAGGTTGAACTTCTCGAGATCGTAGCTGAGTAAGCTATCGCATACCCAATTTAATAGGGTGGATGTCGCCAAGGTGCGACTCCCAATACTTGTCAAGAGCCGTCTCTCTCATGAGAGTGCGGCTCTTGTCTTTTCTTTCTTCGTGTTATCCTTGCGTAGAAAGTTTTAGACTATTTCATGTGTCTTTTTTTAGGGTTGCATGCTCGAAACTCGAAACATATTTGTAAATTTGCTGCATCTATGTTTGTCTAATACGTCGAAACACATGAAACAAAGGAGAAGATTATTGCTTGCCGGTGGTGCCTTGATGTGTGCCTTGATGGCTTCGTCGCAGTCGTTTACTACGTATACCACTACGGAGAGCGAGACTTGGTTGGCAGGAAAAGCCTCACTGAAGGGGAAGGCTACAGGTGAATTGTTGGTAGAGGTGCAGGGCGATGAGCAGGGTGTTGAGTTTCGCGCCTGGGGTACCACCTTCAATGAACTGGATTGGGATGCATATAATATGCTCACGCGCGATGAGCAGGACGAGATAATGCACAACCTGTATGCCCCGGATGGAGACCTGCGGTTTACCCACGGCCGTGTGTCGATGAATGCCAATGACTATGCCCGCTCATGGTATAGCTGCAGTGAAGTGGCGGGCGATTTCGAACTGCGACATTTTAATATTGAGCGCGACAAACGCAACATCATACCCCTTGCCCGTGCAGCACAGAAGTATTGCCCCGAGCTACAGTTGTTTATGAGTCCATGGTCTCCTCCAGCCTGGATGAAGATCAATCAAGACTATCCCGTATTGTCGAGCAAATACAACAACCAGGATCCGCGTCAGGATTACGTGCTCTATATGGACGATGGCAAGGCGGTAGACCCCGATGAGATGAAGCTTCTCGGAGCCCGCGGAGGGGTGTTTCCTCACCGATTGGCTCTGCAGGATTATTTTATTCAGGACCCGCGCTATCTGCAGTGCTATGCCGATATGTTTTGCCGTTTCATCGAGCTTTATGCTGAGCAGGGCCTTCCCATTACGAAGGTGATGTACCAGAACGAGGCCTATTCCTACACCCCTTACCCGGGATGCGCATGGACGGCCGAAGGTACCCTGCGATTCAATAATGAATATTTGGCGCCCACCCTTGCGGCAAAGCATCCCGAGGTGGAGCTTTGGATAGGTACGTTCAACACAAACCGTCTCGACTATGTACAGAAGATTCTTGACGACCCCACCCTGCAGAAGAACATCAAGGGCGTAGGCACCCAATGGGAATGCCGATACAATCTTCCCGAGTTGCGCAAGCGTTACCCGAACCTCCGTTTCATGCAGTCGGAAAGTGAGTGCGGTAATGGTAGTATGGACTGGCGTGCAGGCGAGCACACATTTATGCTCATAGCTGATAACCTCGGCAACGGCTGTGATGAATACTACAATTGGAACTTCATCCTACAGGACAATGGTTCATCGTCGTGGGGCTGGACCCAGAATGCACTTATTCAGGTCAATAGCGCAACGCGCGAGATGCGTTACACTCCCGAGTATTATGCCTACAAGCACTTCAGCCATTTCGTAGCCAAGGGCACTGAGATGGTAGGCTATAGCGGCCGTCAGCATGCCGATACTCCAGTGGTGGTATTTAAGAATGATAAAGGATACATCGTTGCTGCGGGTAACTTTACCGATGATGCAAAGAAGGTATGCGTGAGGATTGGTGACAAATACCTCAATATGCACCTTTCCGCCCATTCATTCAACACTTTCGTGGAGCGCTGAAATTAGCAGCATAAAGAAAAATCCTTGCAAGACTCTTGCAGGGATTTTATTTTTGGTTACCACATTGAAAAAGGTGACCAAAAGTGACCAATTTTGAGGTCTTGATAAAAGAAAAATCCTCGTAGATGTGTTCTGCGAGGATTTCTTCGTACCCAGACCCGGGGTCGAACCGGGATGGGTTGCCCCACTGGTGTTTGAGACCAGCGCGTCTACCGATTCCGCCATCTGGGCGTCATTACTGACGAATTCGGGTGCAAAGGTACGCTTTTTTTTTGAATCTGCAAGCGCTTGGCATCTTTTTTCTAAAATTTTTTATCAAATACGGGGATCGGGGTATAAAAAGTGGGGGATGTCTTGCTTGTGCGATAACTTTCCGTAACTTTGTAAACAAATTAAGAATCTGTTTTTAAAAGCAGATTCAAAACATGTAAACGGTAATTTTAAAAGCAGATTCAAAACGTAATAACATGAAACACATGACTTCGCCTAAGAGGTGGCTTGCCTCAATGTTGTTGCTGGCTACTATGCCCTTTGCAGCAAGCGCTCAAGAATCCGATATTGAAACTTTTCGCACCTGGGCGATGACCCCTCCGATGGGATGGAACTCCTGGGACTGCTACTACAGTTCGGCTAATGAAAAGATTGTTATGGACAATGCCCAATATATCGTTGACAACAATCTCGACGACTATGGTTGGGAATATGTGGTGTTGGATATCCGATGGTATGCTGATCATCCCAGCTTAGGTGGCGGATGGTATAACCAACGGGGCGATCAGTCGTGCCTGCTCGATGAGTACGGACGATATGTGCCATCGCCCTCGCGCTTCCCCTCCTGCATGGTTGATGGGGTGAACATGGGTTTCAAGGCCATGGCCGACTCCATACACCGCATGGGGCTGAAGTTTGGTATACACATCATGCGCGGACTCCCCAAGTACATACTCGACAAGCCTTCGGCATACAAGCTCAAGGGTAGTGAAGGAACACCGTGGAACCGCGTATATAAGAGTACCACGCCCGAGTGTACCTGGCTGCAGGACAACTTGACCATACAGAACAACGAATATGGCCAGTTGTATTATAACAGCCTCTTCGAGCTCTATGCCGAGTGGGGTGTCGACTTCATCAAGATTGACGACCTCAGCCGCCCCTTCTATACCGATGAGATACGCATGATACGCAAGGCCATCGACCAGACGGGTCGCCCGATAGTGCTATCGCTCAGTCCGGGAAAGACCCACTTCCAATATGCGCAGGATTGCCTTGACAATGCCAATATGTGGCGTATGATGGATGACCTGTGGGATACATGGAGCGGCGTAGACCTCGTCTTTCGCGAGGCTGCCGAGTGGAGCCAGTATGCCCGCCCAGGCAACTATGCCGACTGTGACATGCTCCCCTTGGGACACATAGCTGCTACCGTGGGCGACCCGGGATATTGCAATGCCGATGCCGGACATCGCACCAACCTCACTCACGACGAGCAATACACCGTGATGACACTGTGGGGCATATGCCACTCGCCGCTCTTCTTTGGTGGCGACATGCCCAAGAACGATGAGTTCACCCTCTCGCTGCTCACCAATGAGGAGTATCACCAGATGCATAAGTATGGGCAAGAGGCACACGAGGTGCTCAATGACGAAGACCGTGGCCATACCATTTGGACCAGCATCGACCCCGCCACAGGCAATCGCTACCTGGCCCTGTTCAATCGTGGCAACGTCCGTTGGGTCAAGGGCAACAAGGCGCTGTACTGCAGCGAAACGGTGGCCTACACTACCGACGGACATGCCGTTGAGGTCGATATCGAATGGCCCAGCGGAAGCAAAGAACTGGTACTGGTGGTTGACGATGCTGGCGACAACTACAACTACGACCATGGCGATTGGCTCAACCCCACGTTGGTGTTGGCCGATGGCACCGAGGTGCCACTCACGGGCAAGCACCTTACCCGCACTTATACGGCCTCTTACTTCAATCGTGTATATGAGAACCGCAACATAGACCATGGCGGCACTATGAAGGTGATGGGCAAGAACTATGCTCGTGGTTTCTCTACCGATGCCAATGCCGCCCTCTTCTTCTCCATCCCCGACACGCTCGATGTGGTGCGCTTCAAGGCCTTGGCAGCTGCCGACGACAGTGGCATAGGCCAAACAGGATCTACCACCACACTCCGTTTCATGGTGTTCGACCAAAACCCGCTCACCAGCGAGACCGAAGGCTATGTAGCCCGCACCGGACTCATCTCGCGCACCGGACAGAAGTCGGCCATGCTCGAAGGCGACATCACAGGAGCGCAGCAACTCATCATCAAGGTGAGCAATGCCGGCGACGGCTTCGCTTATGACCGTGCCGACCTCATCAACCCCGTGCTCATCGATGCTGAGGGCAACGAGACCTCGCTCACCACCCTTCAAGCCGCCTCCTACACCTCAGAGTGGGGAAGTCTGCATATCAATAGCAACGTCGAGGGTGGTGCACTGACGGTCGATGGCAAGAGATACTCTACAGGTCTCGGACTGAATGCCGAGTGTACCCTCATCTACGACCTCCCCAAGGGTCACCGCTATGTACGCTTCAGCGCTCTGTGTGGCTACGACTCCAGTTGCGACCGCGACAATCCCTCATCGTCGGGTACCACAATGGAGTTTGTGCTCTCCCTTTCGCAGCCCACCTCGTCGGTCATCGACTTTGACCTCACCACCTTGGGCTACGACGCTCAGGAAGAGGTTCCTCTCTACGATATCTGGGCCAAGGAGAGCGCCGGAGTGGCTCGTGGCACGCTCAGCACCGAGGTTCCCAAGCATGGCGTCAAGCTCTACCGTCTCGGCAACCAGCAGGGCAATGGCATTGTCCTGCCCACCGAGGCAGTGCGCCCCTCGCGTGCAAGTGGCGTCATCACCTTGCAGGGCGTGAGGCTGCATGAGCCTATAGAAACACTCCCTGCAGGAATCTATATCGTGGACGACAAGAAGGTGTGCATAGAGTAAAGTTAGCCCCTCGGCATTTTCGTCAAATGAGGCGCTGGCATGTAAAAACTTACGTTTTTGCCTTGTTTATTCCGCCTTTTTAACTAAATTTGCCATCATTCGATAATTGTAAACATTTATTAATACTTTAATTCATTAAAAACTAAACATTTATGTGGTTAATTGATTCATCCATCGGAAGAAAGTTGGTGATGAGCGTTTCAGGATTGGCACTCATCCTTTTCTTGACATTTCACATGGCAATGAATGCTGTTGCACTCTTCTCACCCGAGGGGTACAACATGGTGTGTGAGTTTTTGGGAGCAAACTGGTATGCCCTTGTTGCAACTATTGGTTTGGCGGCTCTCGTAGTTGTTCACATTGTGTACGCTTTCATTCTGCAGGTGCAGAATCTCCGTGCTCGTGGCAATCAGCGTTATGCTGTTACCGCTAAGCCTAAAGGTGTTGAGTGGGCATCACAAAACATGCTTGTGCTCGGCATCATTGTCGTTGGTTTTCTTGTGTTGCACTTGGCTGATTTCTGGTCAAAGATGCAGTTGGTAGAACTTTGCGAGAAGATGGGTGCTCATTGTGAGTCTCAATTTGATCCTAAAGATGGTGCAGCTTTGCTCGTTCACAACTTCTCACAGTGGTGGAGAGTAGCTATTTATGCTGTATGGTTGGCCGCTTTGTGGTTCCACCTCACTCACGGTTTCTGGAGTGCATTGCACACTCTCGGTTGGAACGGTAAGAACTGGATCAATCGTCTCCAGTGCATCAGCAACGTGTACACCACTATCGTTGTGCTCGGCTTCATTGCTGTACCCATCTACTACTTGATTAAGAGCCTGTTGGCTTAATTTAGAGTTTTGATATAATTCATAATTCACAATTCAGAATTTAAAAACATACTATTATGTCAAAGATAGATTCAAAAATTCCTGAAGGCCCATTGGCAGAAAAATGGACCAATTACAAAGCGCACCAGAAGTTGGTGAACCCCGCCAACAAGCGTAAGTTGGATGTTATCGTTGTAGGTACAGG
>JAFZFZ010000033.1 GCA_017557005.1 Bacteroidaceae bacterium
AGCCGAGTAGTACTAATTGCCCGAGACTTTTTCATTATGGTGAGTATACTGATGTGTTAAGCATCTATGATTTGTTTTGTTTGTCTGTATGTTATATAATAGCATTCAGGTGGTTATAGTGTCGGGGTTCCACCTCTTCCCATTCCGAACAGAGAAGTTAAGCCCGACCGCGCCGATGGTACTGCGTTTGTGGGAGAGTAGGTAGCCGCCGTTTTTGATGAGAGGAGTTGTCCAGATGGATGACTCCTCTTGTTGTTTATGGATATACGCCAGGACGAGGGAGGATTAACTGGGAGAATCTAGGGAGGATATAGGAGAGTCTAGCAGTAACTAGGAACGCCTAGAATTGCTAGAGATTCTAGATAATCTAGAAAACCTAGAGACTTCTAGTAACGAGCTAGGTAGCCTAGGGAGATCTAGGAAGACCTAGGATAAGCTAGGGGAGCCTAGGAATATAATAGACTCCTTGCTCGCTCTAATAATTTATAAGAGGCCCAGGATATCAACTTACTTCCAGGTGTAATATATACATAAAGAAAAAGACTTAAGCATGTGCTTAAGTCTTGTAGTTGCGGAGAAAGGATTCGAACCAATGACCTTTGGGTTATGAGCCCAACGAGCTACCACTGCTCCACTCCGCGATGTTTTATTTTGATGGTGCAAAGGTACTGCTTTTTCTTGAAATAACAAACATTTTGCTGCTTTTTTCTCTTTTTTTTGGTGTTTTTTTATCGGGAAAGATATTTTTTGTATTTTTGTACCTGTTATGAGTGCAACGATAAGTAAAACTACCAACAAATTGATTGAGGCAGCTCGAGTGCTCTTCACACGTAATGGTTATGATCGTACCACGATGACGGATATCGCGCGAGAGGCAAAAAAGGGACGTCGTACTCTATATGTTCATTTCCCCAATAAGGAGTCGCTATTGCGTCGTGTTATTGAGATGGAGTTGAATAAGATTTTAGATGTGCTGCGAGCTATTGCTGATAAGGAGATTCCAGCAGATCTTAAGATTATGGAGTTTGTTATCAGTCGCCTCAATAATGTTCGTCATACGATTTTTCGTAATGGTTCTTTACGTGCTGATTTTACTCGTTTCTATTTGACCATTGATAGTATACGTCGTAAGTATGATCGATTTGAGATTGGTCTTATTCGTGGTATTCTTCTTGAGGGACGTGAACAGGGAATTTTTCGATTTGATAATGCTGAAGTAATGGCCGAGATTATCCATTTTAGTATTAAGGGATTGGAATCTCCCTATGTTCGTGGTCAAATAGCTAGTAATATGGATGTGAAAATCCTGGAACGACATGCTCGCCAGGTTATATTGCGAGGATTGGGAATGAATATCTGAGATTTGTTAGCGAATCGGTGGTGAATATTTAATAAAGATTGATAGGCTATGCAAGTATTATACGAGGATAATCATATTATTATAGTCAACAAGGCTGCATCTGAGATCGTACAGGGTGATAAAACGGGTGATATACCATTGTCTGAATTAGTGAAATCCTATATAAAGGAGAAGTACGATAAGCCTGGCGCTGTATTTTTAGGAGTTGTGCATAGACTCGACCGTCCTGTTAGTGGTGTGGTAGTGTTCGCGAGAACAAGCAAAGCATTGGAGCGTCTTAACGCAATGTTTCGTGATGGGGGTCGAATTAAGAAGACCTATTGGGCAATAGTTAAAAATCGTCCTCAAGAGCCAGAAGCTGAGTTGGTGCATTATCTCGTTCGTAACGAGAAGCAAAACAAATCGTATGCCTATGCTACAGAACGTAAGGATGCAAAGCGCTCGGTATTGAGCTATCGTTTGTTGGGTAGTATGGATAATTATCATTTGCTTGAGGTGGCTTTACAAACGGGTCGCCATCATCAAATCCGTTGCCAATTGTCCAAGATTGGGTCGCCTATTAAGGGAGATCTTAAATATGGCGCAGAGCGTTCAAACCCTGATGGAAGTATTAGTTTGCATGCTCGACGTATACAGTTTGAACATCCCGTATCGAAGGTGCTAATCGATGTCGTGGCTCCTGTTCCTGATGAACGCGTTTGGCGTAGTGCCGAGGCTATGGTGGAGGATTAGTGATATCTCTATTGTGCTATGTATTATATAATTTAATCTAAAAGGAAGATGTTATGCCACCCATTGATAATCAGTATAAGATAAGGAATCAAGAGTTTTTGCAAGAATATGGTCAACGCCCCGGAGTAAAGACCATGTTTAATGGTGTTATGTATCGTGTATTAAATAAGGGTAATGGTCCCAAACCATCCCCTAAAAGTTATGTAACCGTATATTATACTGGCAAATTAATCAATGGAAAAGTATTTGATCAAACACAGAAGGGGCGTCCTGCAACATTTCGCCTAAACGAAGTAATAACGGGGTGGACAACCTCGCTACGCGAGATGCCCGTAGGATCGCGTTGGGAAATAGTGATTCCCTATCATTTGGGGTATGGCTCGCGCTCTGTAGGGGCAATCAAAGCGTTTTCAACGCTAATCTTTGATGTGACGTTGTTAGATGTGAAATAAACGTACTTTTATAGGTAGTCTGCAAAATCTCTTAGGGTGGTGCAGACTATTTTTCTTGTAGTGCAATACACTACAATTCTTCTTTAAGAATATTTTGCGTGCTACTTGGCGAATCTCATCGATAGTTACAGAACAATATCGGGCAAGTTCATCGGCAAGTTCGCGGTCCTGTCCGATAAGTTCCATCTGTGCAATGTTGACAGCTCGGTTAAGGTAGTTGATGTTGTTGAATGTGCGTTCTGATTCGGAGCGGTTGCGCACCTTGGCAAGTTCTTCTTCAGGGATATACTCTTGTCGGAGAATCTCAAGTTCTTCCCATATGGCGGTTTCTGCTTGCTGGCAGGTGACCCCTTCAGTCAGACGGCCCATGATGAAGAGCAGACCATCGTCGATACTACCTTGAATATAGGCGTCAATAGCAGTAAAGAGTTTGTCGCGATGGATCAGACGTTGTGTGAGGCGGCTCGATTGTCCGGCTGAGAGCAAATCTGTAATAAGGTCGCATACATGATATTCTTGACTGCGACGGTTGCCCATGTGGAAAGCCATTGCAATCATGTCTGAGGGTACGTTTCGGTAGACAGTCTTGCGTCTGATACGTTGCTGCGCAGGTTCTTGGGGGAGGTTGCGCGGCTTGATATTTCCCTTAGGAATAGGGCCGAACCATTTTTCGCTTAGTCTGATAACCTCTTCAAAACGGATGTTTCCTACTACGGAAAGTATGGCATTGTCTGGCGTGTAATATCGGTGATAGAAATCCATGACATCAGCCAATGTGGCACGTTCGATATGCTCGGTGCAGATTCCTATTGTAGGCCATTGGTAGGGATGTTTCTTGTAAGCCATGGGGCGTATGAGGTGCTGCACGTCCCCATAGGGCTGGTTGAGGTGACGTTGTTTGAACTCCTCAATGACAACTCCTTTTTGAACCTCTACGCTCTGCTCTGTGAGAGCAAGTCCGAGCATACGGTCTGATTCCAGCCAAAAGGCCGTTTCTACATTGCAATAGGGGATTGTAATGTAGTAGTTGGTGAGGTCATTGTTTGTCCAGGCATTGTTCTCGCCTCCAGCCAATTGTACGTGAGTGTCGTAATCGGGTATGTGGATGGAACCCTCAAACATGAGGTGCTCAAGCAGGTGGGCATATCCTGTTCGCTCGGGAGCTTCATCTCGTGCACCTACATCATATAGCACGTTTACAGCCACCATTTGTGTAGCGCTATCTTCATGGTGCACGATGCGCAGTCCGTTGGCAAGCGTATGTCGGTTCATCAAGTCAAATAATTAAAAGAGCATACTTATCTTTAATCCTGAGGGGCATCAATCTCTCTTATGCGCTTGATGATAACGGCCTCAATGGGGCGTAGCTTGGAATCAACGGCGCGTTTTTCGATTTTTGTAATCACATCCATACCCTCTATCACTTCGCCGAATACTGTGTAGTATCCGTCCAGGTCGGCAGCGCCACCTATTGTCTTATATTGTTCGCTTTGCTGCTTGGTGTAGTGGAATTGTTTGCGTGTAGCCATGACCTTGTCGGTAGCTGCAGATATCTGTGACTTTATCTCACGTATCTGGGGCATATAGCGCTTGGTGTCCTTGGCATATTCTTTGAGCTTTTGTGCGTAGGGCGCCGTTTGGGTGATTGAGTCGAATACCTCTTTTCTCAATCGTTTGTTGTAGGCATCTTCGGCATTGAAGAGTTTCTTATCAGTATATTTCATGCCGGTAACGACATAGAAATGTCCGCCCGATGATTTCTCCATCTTATAGTAGCTGGCCATAGCGAGTGCACCACGCTTGTGGTAGAATTTCTCCGGTTGTATCTCTTCGGGGATAAAGTAGTCAAGGTCGTTTTCTCCGAGTGGGGTTTCTCGTGTGGCGCCTTTTGATTTGGGGTCACCAGCTTGTATGGTGAAGTTGTTTTGTATGCGGAAGAACTGTTGGTTGTCATAGTATCCCTTGCGGGCCAACTTTACAAAGTTGTGGCGATGGAGAGGTGTCTCACGATATAGCTTAAAGGTAACATTTCCCTCACTTGTCTCCATCAGTAGGTATTGGTCGGCATCCACGATGATGGTGTCAGTGTCTTCGGGTTCTATTGTGCTCTTAGGCTCTTTGGGGGTGTTCTGGCATGCGGTGAGTAGTATGCTCCATAAGGTCACAATCAGTAGCAGCTGTTTTTTCATATGTTTAGTGTTTTATATTAAAATATGTATAATGCTTCTCGTTTCAAATTTACAATAAAATAATCAAACGTGGTGAAGTTTGATGCTAAAAAGTGCGGTTTGGGGAAATTTCCCCTACGAAATAGGGTTTTTCCCTTCAACAAATAGGAGATTTCTTTAGTTCGGGTAAATTATTCCTACTATCTTCGCAGTGTGAAAAGTAAATGACAGTTGAAAGATAACAAAAATTAATGAAAGGAGATTAGTTATGAAAACGATGAGATTAGCCATGATGTTTGTAGCTTTGGCAGCTATCAGTGCAGAGAGTTATGCAGCGATGAATTTGTTTGATATCCGTCGCGAGGCTCGTTTCCTTACCGATCGTATGGGATACGAACTGGGACTTAACAACCGTCAGTATCAGGATGTGTACGAGATAAACTTTGACTTTCTCTACCAAGTGAATGAGGTGATAGATGATGTGGTATATGGTTATGATGATGCTATTGACTATTACTACTATCTGCTCGATGTACGTAATGAGGATTTGATGTATGTGTTGCGTAGTAGTCAGTATCGTAAGTTTGTCAATCGCGATTACTTCTTCCGTCCCATACATCTGGTTGGTGGTAAGTGGAGTATGCGCATCTATTCCCGTTATAGTGACCGAAACTACTTCTACTTCAGCATACCTGTAGGCTATAATTCATATAGCGGTGCTCACTATCGTGTACACTTTGCTCATAGCTATTATGCTGGAATGTATGATCATGTTCTTTATCATGGTGCCTTCCGTTTGTGGGGAAGTGATTATTTCCACCACCATCATGATGGCTGGCATAGCAACGGAAAGAAGAAGTATGTTCATATTGGCAGCCGTCCCTGGAGTAATAATAAGAACTACGAGAAGAGCCGTCGCGATCTCAAGGCTGGATTCGTAAATATACCTTCTCGTGATGAGAATAAGCGACTTGTAAAGGTTGATTCGGAGGAGAACCGTCGTACTGCTGTGACATCAGAAAGTCGTCGTACAACAAGCAGTGATACACGCAACGTAGGTAACAATAGCGCTACACGTACTGATAGCAATACACGTGGTGAATCTGCAACTTCATCTCGCCGTACAGAATCTACCGGAAATGCGACAGTAAGTTCTTCTACCAGACAGACGAATACAACAAGTTCTGTTCGTCGCAACGATAGCTCCTCTTCAACAGGAAACTCTACACGCAATACTGGCAGTTCAGTTTCAAGTTCACGCGGTAGCAGTAGCTCTTCAGCTACAAAGAGCAACAACTCGGTTTCAAGTTCACGCGGTAGCAGTAGCTCCTCAGCTACAAAGAGCAACAGCTCGGTTTCAAGTTCACGCGGTAGCAGTAGCTCTTCAGCTACAAAGAACAACAGCTCGGTTTCAAGTTCACGCGGTAGCAGTAGCTCCTCAGCTACAAAGAGCAGCAGCTCAGTTTCAAACTCACGTGGTAGCAGTAGCTCCTCAGCGACAAAGAGCAGCAGCTCGGTTTCAAGCTCACGCGGTAGCAGTAGCTCCTCAGCTACAAGAAGCGGCAGTTCTTCTTCAAGTACGCGTAGTAGCAGTAGTAGCAATAGTAGCCGTAGTCGCTGATGCTAGTAGTTATATTTGACACATAAAAAACAATCGTGCCTTGTGGGCACGATTGTTTTATTTTAGTTATAATCGTAAAAATCACTTTCTCTTTACTCCTTTATATATGATATATCCGAGGGCAAAGACTACGAGTGCGAGGATGGTGTAACCTATGATGTCGCTATACTCTGTAACGGTGCTGATAAGTTGGTCTTCGGGAACAATTGACTCGAGATACCAGCCGAGGGCTGCAAGTATGGCATTCCAGATGCCAGCGCCGAGGGCGGTGTAGACAATAAACTTTCCGATATGCATTTTGGCTAATCCTGCAGGGATTGAGATGAGCTGGCGCACTACAGTGACAAGTCGACCGATGAACGTAGCTATGACGCCATGTTTGTTAAAGAACTTCTCTGCAGTTTCCACCTTTTCCTGGTTGATAAGACACATGTGACCAAATCGGCTGTTTGCAAACTTGTATACAATAGGTTTGCCGAGCCAAAGGGCGAGGTAGTAGTTGATGAGGGCACCGAAAACTGCTCCTAAAGTAGAGAAGAAGATAACGAGCCAGATGTTGAGATCGCCTGCGGCTGCTTTATAAGCAGCGGGAGGGACTACTATTTCCGAGGGGAAGGGGATGAATGAACTTTCAATCGTCATCAAGAGAGTGACTGTCCAGTAGTTAAGATGTTCAAGACACCATTAAATGAATTGTACAGATTCCATGTCGTGATTTATGATTTATGAATTATAAATTGCTTCCTTTAATCTTATCTTCAATTTTATTGAGCCTTTCAATCATTGCGTCAACACTTTCTCCTTGCACTAGGGGGAGATTGAAGATTTCGTATGTCTTGCGCGGACTGATGTTGAGCGATGTGGTAAGTGTGTGTCTGAAGTCGCTTTCGCGCAGCACCCATTCACAGAGGCATAGATAGGGATATAGCAATTCATCCTCTATGGCGGGGTTTTCTTTGAGTAGGCGCATTATGTGATACCCCACCTCGTAATAATTGTTTTCAAGCATCGATACACCAATGAGAAATAGTGAGCGTTCTGCGTGCTGAGCGTTCATGGTGAGTGCATCAAGAAATATCTCGGTGCTCTCATTGTGGCGTCCTTGGCAAAGCAGCTCATGTCCTTTCATGATGATGAGCTCAGTGTTGTCGGGGATTATTTTTAGAGCCTCGTCAACATAAGATATAGCCTTCTCGTGCTGCGCTTTACGGCTAAAGATGAGAGATAGCTGGCTGTATATTTGTGCTTGCTCTTCACTCCCTTCAGCCACGGTAGCAAGCGCCTGTGTAAAATACTCCATGGCTTGGTCATCATTGCCTCCGTTTACACAGCACATACCCATGTGGAAAAGTGGGTCTACGGTTTCGGGATATACCTTGTGTAGGCGTTGGTAGTATTCCAGGGCGCTTTCGTAATTGCCAATATTAAAATAGCTATTGGCGGCAGCATATATAGAATAGTAATTGCTATCCCCGTTGATGGCAATAGAAAATTCAAAGGCATCAATGGCTTTGTCGTATTCCTCACGTAAGAAATGGATTTTACCCAGCTCCTCCCAATAGAGCGTTGAGTAGGCATCCATGTCGAGCAGTTGGTTGTATAGCTCGATGGCTTCGTCAAATCGTTCCTGTTGTGCGTAGCTATAGGCTGCAGACTCCATCAAGATTTTTTTCTTAGGGTGGCGTGCTAAAGCCTCTTCAAGCCAATCATTGGCCATGTCGGTCTGCTTGTTGTCAACCAGTAGGTCGATGATATCGGTATAGGTCTCCGCTTCGTACCCCTCGCTTTCAAGGAGTGCACGCAGGATGTTGCTGGCGATATTGTGCTGTTGGTTTGCCAAAGCTAATTCGGCTTTGAGGAATAGCACCTCGCGGTCGTGTTGGTCGGTGATGGTTTCTGCAATATTTAAGGCCTCGTTCAAATGTCCATTGATAAGACGGGCACGTGCCTTGAAAATGAGTGCGTCAAGATTGTCGGGATGCAGTCGTAGTGCATAGTCAAGTGCCGCTTCGGCACGTTGCGAGTCGCCGTTCATAGCGTAATATTCAGCAACATCTGTGAGTTCTGTAGCTTCGAAGTAGCGTGTGTCGCCACTGCTAAGCATCTCTTCGTAACTTGCTAATGTGCGCTTGAATTCGGGTTTCTCAAAATATGATGCGAACTGATCCTTCATTATAAAAAATGTGTTTATATCCGTATACCCTTTTATCATAGAGTAACAGATATAAACACAAAATAGTTTAATTATTATTTATTTATCTTACTCCAAGTATCCTTGAGCGATACGGTGCGGTTGAATACGAGGTGGTCGGGTGTAGACTCCTTATCCACGTTGAAGTAACCGATGCGGCGGAATTGCAAGTAGTCCAAAGGCTTGGCATCAGCCAAGTAGCGCTCTACATAACACTCGGTGAGCACCTGCAATGAGTCGGGGTTGATCATCTCCTTCATAGCCTCCAATGCATCACAGCCCTTCTCTTCGCGGATGGCAGCCATCTCGTCGCGGGGGTTCTCTACTTTCCACAAACGGTCGTAGAGGCGTACCTCGGCTTTCAGGCAGTGAGCGCAGCTTACCCAGTGCAGTGTGCCCTTCACCTTGCGGTTGCTACCGGGCATACCGGTCTTGGTGTCGGGGTCATACTCTGCGTATACCTCTACCACGTTGCCCTCGTCGTCCTTCTTGCATCCTGTGCACTTCACGATGTAGGCGTTCATGAGACGTACCTCCTGTCCGGGAGTCATGCGGAAGTATTTCTTGGGTGCATCCTCCATGAAGTCTTCGCGCTCCATCCACAGCTCGCGGCTGAACTC
This sequence comes from Bacteroidaceae bacterium, assembly GCA_017557005.1. Lineage (GTDB taxonomy): Bacteria > Bacteroidota > Bacteroidia > Bacteroidales > Bacteroidaceae > UBA1189. Next base: position 9,145 of record JAFZFZ010000033.1, read on the forward strand.
GATGGTGTGTGTGCCTGCCTCGGGGTCTTCGGGGTTGTTGATGGTCTCCATCACCTCTACCTGTCCTTCGGGGTAGTTGGTAATGATGAGCTTTACGGGATTTACAACAGCCGAAACACGGGTAGCGCGGGCATTGAGGTCTTCGCGTACAGCACTTTCGAGCAACGCGAAATCGTTCAATGCATCGTAGGTGGTGTAACCAATCTTGTCTACGAAGTTACGGATCGATTCGGGTGAGTAGCCACGGCGACGGAATCCGCAGAGAGTCGGCATACGGGGGTCGTCCCATCCGTTTACGAGACCCTCCTTCACGAGGATGAGCAGGTTGCGCTTGCTCATGAGCGTATAGTTGAGGTTGAGCTTGTTGAACTCATACTGACGGGGACGGTTGTCGTCCAAGTCCTCGCCCTTCTTCACCCAATCTACGAAGAGATCGTAGAGCGGACGGTGGGGCACAAACTCCAATGTGCAAAGTGAGTGAGTCACACCCTCAAAGTAGTCGCTCTGTCCGTGTGCAAAGTCATACATGGGGTAAGCCTTCCATGTGGTACCGGTGCGGTGGTGAGGATGGTTTACTACGCGATAGATGATGGGGTCGCGGAAGTGCATGTTGGGTGCAGCCATGTCAATCTTAGCGCGGAGCACCATGCGGCCCTCCTCAATCTCGCCACGATTCATCTTCTCGAAGAGCTCAAGGCTCTCCTCCACGGGGCGGTTGCGATAGGGGCTCTCGATACCGGGCTGTGTAGTAGTACCCTTCTGTGCGGCAATCTCTTCGGCCGACTGCTCATCGATGTAAGCCTTGCCCTCCTTGATGAGATCTACGGCAAAGTCCCACAACTGCTGGAAGTAGTCCGATGCGTAATACTCGTTGCCCCACTCGAAGCCGAGCCATTTGATATCTTCCTTGATAGCCTCTACATACTCCACATCCTCCTTAGTAGGGTTGGTATCGTCAAAGCGGAGGTTACATACACCATTATACTTCTGCGCCATGCCGAAGTCGAGACATATAGCCTTTGCGTGTCCGATGTGTAGATAACCATTGGGTTCGGGCGGGAAGCGGGTCTGCACCTTGCTACCATTCTTGCCCTCTGCGAGGTCGTTTACCACGATCTGTTCTATAAAGTTGAGACTCTTCTTCTCAGTACTTTCGTTGATTGTTTGTTCAGACATATTTATCCTATTATAATTATGTTGCAAAATTAGTGCAAGGCGAGAGAAAACGCAAATTTATTTGCAGTTTTCCGAACCGCAGCCTAATTAAAAGCTATGCAAAGCATAGATTAAAATTAGTATAGCCGAGTGGAGAACAAAATAAACTTGTTTGTTTTTATCCCGAGGCGCAGTGTATCTTCACGGTGCAACCGTAAAATTAGTGCAATCAGAGCGAAAAAGCTAGTCTGCTTGATAAAAATACGTCTATGTAATAGCATGTAAATACATACATCTCATCCAATTGTTTTATTCTTGGTCTGCATCATGAGTTTCTCAAATATTCGGTCTGAAAAAACTTTATGATATGTGTGGATGACTTAATTTATCGGAAGTAGTTAGCTGTGCTATCATTTGTATAGCGGTATGCGCTTTTGCTAAGTGATTGCGAGCTGAAATACTTACATTTTTTTTTGTTAAAGCCTGTAAAATGCCAAATATATGTTGTACGACATGTAAAATTGTTTTGTAAGTTCAAAAAAATGTAAGAACTTTGTAGCGTTATCCTAAAACAATCTTTTTACCTTAAAAACTAATACCTATTGAATTCAATAAGGGCCTCTGTGAAGAGCCCCTTATTGGTTTTAAATAGGGTCGTGTTTTTTATTCGGTTTTCACCTTGCAATAGTAGGCCAGTTTGTAAAGGAAGAAGAGGCTAAGCTTGGGGCTCATTCCACTGAGATGTGCCGTGAGTTTGTCCTCATGTCGGGTGTACCAGCAAGCTACGGCCTTCGTCAGATGAAGGCGATGGAGTAGGTGATAAGCACTGATGAGCGAAGAGTGCCCCTGCAGGGTGGTCTCCATCAATGCTAAATTGTGCAGCGCTGTTTGTGTCTTTTTAAGAAATGTCTCATTAGCCTCAAGTCCAAGGTGACGCAGCGGGTTGTCAATATGCAGTAAGGGGATTCGCTTGCGTTGCAGTTCGATGCCGAAGAGTGTATCTTCATGTCCATAATCCTTGATATTCTCATCGAAGCGGATAGCCCTGAATGCCTCTCTTCGTATGAGAAAGTTGAATGGGGTGAATTGCTCGTAAGGGCTCTTGGCTCTGTAATGTGCGGCGCGGCGTTTGTCAGCACGTTTCTCATAGGCATAGCGTAGGCTCACTGTAGGGTCGGGGAGCGTTTCAGCGTGGCACAACCCACCGCAGATGACGTCAATGCCAGCTTTGCAATGGGTTAGGTAATTGCTGATAAAATGGGGTTCTATGACTTCGGCATCAGAGTCCATGAAGAGCAGCCATTCATACTGAGCCTCGTCAGCCAAAAGGTTGCGTATGCGAGCACGGCCAATGTTCTCTCCCAATTCGATGAGCCGGCAGTGGGGGAGGGCGTTCATCTCTCGGTTCTTCTCCTTATATATATAAGTAGGCGAAGCATCATCGGCCACAATAATCTCGTAGTCGATACCTAACAGGTCGGCTTGTTGATGCAAGTCGCTCACGAGGCGTGTGCAATCATAATTATATGTCGGTATCAGTATCGAGAGCATAAATGTTTTATTCGCGTGGCGAAATTACGGAAAAAATGATAACTTTGCAATGTAAAATTCATTTTTCAATTCTTAACTTCCAATTTGAAAGTTATGGAGCCATTAGCTGAACGTCTGCGTCCGTCGACGCTTGATAATTATATAGGACAAAAGCATCTGGTAGGCCCTGATGCTGTGTTGCGCCGCATGATAGAGTCGGGGCGCATATCGTCATTTATCTTGTGGGGCCCTCCGGGAACGGGTAAGACCACGTTGGCGCATATCATAGCCAAAAAGTTGGAGGTGCCCTTCTATACGCTCAATGCCGTGTCGTCGGGTGTGAAGGATGTGCGCGAGGTTATCGAGAGTGCACAGAAGAATCGCTTCTTTTCGCAAAATAGTCCCATCCTCTTCATCGATGAGATACACCGCTTCAACAAGTCGCAGCAAGATTCGCTGTTGGCTGCTGTGGAACGCGGTATCGTGACACTCATTGGTGCCACCACCGAGAACCCCTCGTTCGAGATTATCCGTCCCTTGCTCTCGCGTTGCCAACTCTATATACTCAAGTCGCTTGACAAGTCCGACCTCTTGGAGTTGCTCGATCGTGCCATCAAAGAGGACTTTTATCTGAAGGACAAGCATATCACCATACGTGAGACCGATGCGCTGCTGCGTTTCTCTGGTGGTGATGCACGCAAGTTGCTCAATACACTCGAATTGGTTGTAGAGGCCGAGAGTGGAGCTGATGAGATCATCATCACCAATGAGGTGGTTACTGAGCGTTTGCAGCAGAATCCGTTGGCCTACGACAAGGATGGTGAGATGCACTACGATATCGTGTCGGCTTATATCAAGTCGATCCGTGGCAGCGATCCGGATGGAGCGCTCTATTGGTTGGCTCGCATGATACAAGGAGGCGAGGACCCCTCGTTCATTGCACGCCGCTTGGTCATCTCAGCCTCTGAAGATATTGGTTTGGCCAACCCCAATGCTTTGCTCATTGCCAACGCAGCCTTCGATGCGGTGATGAAGATTGGCTGGCCCGAGGGACGCATCCCCTTGGCTGAAGCTACCGTATACCTCGCCACCAGTCCTAAGAGTAACTCGGCCTACATGGGTATCAATACAGCGCTGGCTCTTGTGGAGCAGACGGGCAATCTGCCTGTGCCCTTGCATCTGCGCAATGCGCCTACCAAATTGATGAAGGAATTGGGCTATAGCGAAGGTTATAAGTATGCTCACGACTACGAGAATCACTTTGTGAAGCAGCAGTTCCTCCCCGACGAACTCACCGGTACGCAGCTTTGGACACCGCAGCCCAATGCGGCGGAAGAGAAACTCAAGGAGCGCATGCGCTACCTCTGGAAAGATAGATATCAATAATCTTAGAGGACTCTGAGTTTTCCGAGCATTCTGAAAAAGTCTCTCGCCATTCACCCCTAATCTCATACCTCATGAACATCATCATCCTCGATGGCTATGCCCTCAATCCGGGCGACCTCAGTTACGACTGCCTACAGCAGTTTGGTACACTCAAAGTATATGACCGTACTGCTCCTGAGCAGGTGATAGAGCGTGCAAAGGAGGCCGACGCATTGCTGACCAATAAGGTTGTGTTGGGCGAGAAGGAATTTGCCCAGCTACCTCACCTGCGCTATGTAGGTGTGCAGGCTACGGGCTACAATGTGGTGGATGTGGAGGCAGCGCGTCGGTATGGCATTACCGTGACCAATATACCTGCTTATAGCACCGCCTCGGTAGCGCAGATGGTGATGGCACACCTGCTCAATATCACGCAGAGTGTGGAGTACTATGCTCAGCAAAACCGTGCAGGACGTTGGTGCGCTAATCCCGACTTTTGCTATTGGGATAATCCCCTTATAGAGCTGGCAGGCAAGCAGATGGGCGTCGTCGGCTTTGGACGTACGGGAAGTGCTGTGGCGCGCTTGGCTCAAGCCTTTGGAATGAAGGTTGTAGCCTACACCTCGAAACCTCAAGAGACTTTACCCGATGGAGTAGAGAAGTGCTCGCTCGACTCGCTCTTTGCCACTTCCGATGTGGTGAGTTTGCATTGTCCTTTGGTGCCTGCAACGAAGCACCTCGTCAATGCCGAGCGTTTGGCGTTGATGAAACCCACAGCGATACTTATCAATACCGCTCGTGGCCCCGTAGTTGATGAGCAGGCTTTGGCCGATGCACTCAATAGGGGAGCGCTACATGCTGCAGGTGTCGATGTGCTGTGTGAGGAGCCTCCATGCAGCGACTCACCTTTGCTCAAGGCGCGCAACTGCTTTGTTACGCCCCATATCGCATGGGCTACCCTTGAGGCACGCACTCGTCTGCTGCAGATCTGCGAGGCTAATCTTCGTGCCTTTATTGAGGGACATCCGCAGAATGTGGTGTCGTAAAGGGGTTTGGTTATATAGGCCAAACGACAAAGACCAAAGCATCCCACACGGCATGCGATACAATGAGGGCAAACAGTTGCTTCGGCCATAGGCGATAAGCGATACCCCATACAAAGCCGCAAACGAGGGCTGCCATGATAAGCATGAAGTTGAACTTCCATATGTGTACCAAGCCATAGATGAGCAAGGTGACAATGAATGCCATATTTGCAGTGCTGCGCATAGCAATACCTCGTTGCACAAAGCCGCGCCAGAAAATCTCTTCAGCCGGACCGATGATAAACAGGAGTAAAAATCCTATAATCCACTCGCTCTGTGACTCCTTCATTCCATAAATGGTGTCTACCTGCGGACGAGCAAAGGGGAACATCCAAGTAGCTGCCTTGTCGCCTACCCAAAAGATTCCCCACAAGGCGAGTGCCAGGGCGATGCCTAGCAGTAGTCCGCTCCATGATATCTTGATGTCTGCTACCCAACCACGATCAATCGTAGCGGCAAGGGTCAGCAATATGCACCCCGAGATGGTCATCATAGTCCAAAAGTCCACAGGCATAGCAATCCATGGATTGAACATCAGGAACCATAGCAAGGCTGCCACAGCTATGGGCAAGTAGCAATTGGCGAATGAACGTTTAGCGGGTTTCATGTCGGCTGTCTTGAAGTCTCAATGAATTAAATGAAAGCTGCGGCAAACAATGATGCAGCCAACAGTAGGCTAAACATAAGTTGAAGCTGTGAGGTCGCAGCATCGAACATAGTGATAGGCTCCAATCCTGTGTTCTTGACGTTGAGCACCGTACGTGCGCATTGCCATGCTTTGGGCAGAGCGAGCAAGGTTATCAGACTGTACCAGGGCAACCAACCACAGAGAACAGTGATCAAGATGAACAAGAAGGGCAAGAGCACTTCAAAAGCGTAGAGCTTGAGTGAGGCTTTCTGTCCTATAAGCATGGCGATGGTGTGTATGCCTGCTTCGCTATCCGATTGGATGTCGCGGGTGTTGTTGACATGAAGGATAGCTACAGTGATAAGTCCAATGGGCAATGCCAATACGAGAGCGGGGTAGTAGTATTCGCTCAGGGTAGCATAGGTGGTTCCTAAAATAGGAATTACGGCATAAGAAAGGAAGATAACCAAATCACCCAAAGCGTGGTACTTGAATGTGGCGTAGGTAAGTGTGAAGAAGGCACCATATGCAGCAGCATAGAGTAGGGGCCAACCGCAACGGCTCATGATATAAAAGCCGATGAGGCAGCCGATGATGAAGAGGGCTGAACTCAGACCCATATACTCCTTTGCAGTAAATGAGCCATTCACCAATGGCATGTGGTTAAGACCCTTGTCGACACCTTTCTTGAAGTCGCGGATGTCGCTCATCATATTGCCTGCTGCATGGAAGAATACAATGCCAACGATAGCCAGCACTCCGTTTACCCAATCTACAGATGTGCCATACAAACTACATACCCAAGTTGTGTAAGCAAATGAGGCTAATACAGGCATCGCAGATGCGGGGAACGACCAAGGACGTGTGGTGATAAACCAATCTTTCAATGAATGTTTCATAGTAAGTGTATCTATTTAATTTGTTATTAGTTTTATTGTTATTCGTTATTTCTCAGCAATATATAGCGTGCAGATACCCATTGTGAGTCTGCGGAATGTGGCCTTCTTAAAGCCGTTCTTGAGTAGAACCTCACGCATTACTTCGCCTTGAGGAAAAGCCTTCATTGTTTCTGGTAGATAGGTGTAAGCGCTGTCGTCGCCCGAGATGATGCGTCCCACTACCGGCATTACCAGTTTGGAGTATATGCCGAATAGGAATCGCCATAGCTTACGATTGGGGTACGAGAGTTCAAGCATGACCAGATGCCCTCCCTTGCGCAATACACGTAGCATCTCGCTCATGCACGCATCCAAGTTCTCAAAGTTGCGTATGCCGAATGTTACGGTCACCGCATCAAAACTCTCATCGTCAAAGGAGAGTCCGTTGCAATCTTCCTTTTGAAAAAGGACGACATCATGCAAGCCCTCGCGAGCCGCTTTTTCACGGCCCACACACATCATTCCTTCAGAGATGTCTACTGCCGTCACCCTTTGTAGCTTCAGCTTGCGTGCAAGCAACAAAGCAAAGTCGCCCGTACCAGTTGCTACGTCGAGCACCGCCTGGGGCTGATATTCCGCTACGCTCTTCACCGCTTTACGGCGCCAAGCACGGTCAAAACCAAATGACAAGGTGTGGTTGAGTGCATCGTAGGTGGGTGCTATAGAGTCAAACAGATGTTCTACCTGTTCTCGTTTATGCGCGTTGCCTTCGTAGGGCTTTATCTGTTCTTGTGCGTACATAGTTAATTTAAGGATGCTACAAATATAATGTAAATAAGCGAGATATAATCAAAATAGCCTCTTTTTTTTAAATGGCAGTATGTTTTATTGTAATGATGTATGGTGCGTACTTATTATTATCACAGTTTTATCATGCAAAATATATGAAATTGGCTACCTTTGCAGAATCTGAATTGTATATATAAAGATATAAGTCTACTTAGTCCTTCCCTCCTATGTCTGCTGAGATACGCAAGATCATACATATTGACATGGATGCCTTCTATGCCTCTGTAGAGCAGCGCGACAATCCCGAGTTGCGGGGCTTGCCTGTTGCGGTGGGCCATGCCGGTGAGCGTGGCGTGGTATCGGCAGCCAGCTACGAAGCCCGCAAGTATGGGGTGCGTTCGGCTATGGCCTCACTCAAGGCCATGCGCTTGTGCCCGGACCTGGTGTTTGTCCCCGGTCGTATGGAGGTGTACAAGGAGGTGAGCGATGCGATACATACTATCTTTCGCGAATATACCGATATCATTGAGCCGCTGGCACTTGATGAGGCTTTTCTCGATGTTACACATAATAAGCGTGGCATCCCCTTGGCCATCGATATAGCTCGGGAGATCAAGCAGCGTGTGCGCGACGAACTGGGCCTTGTGGCCTCGGCGGGAGTGTCATACAATAAGTTCTTGGCTAAGATCGCATCAGACTACCGTAAGCCCGATGGCCTCTGCACCATCCATCCTGATCAGGCTGCCGACTTCATTGCTCGCCTGCCCATTGAGAGCTTCTGGGGTGTGGGTAGGGTGACGGCCAAGCGTATGCATGAACTTGGCATTCACAACGGGCGCGACTTGCGTGAGTGGTCGCTCGGTGGACTCACCCGTGAGTTTGGTAAGGTGGGCCAACTCTATTATGACTTTGCTCGTGGCATCGATCTGCGCCCGGTAGAGGCTGTCAGAGTGCGCAAGTCCATTGGCTGCGAGCGCACCTTGGAACGTGACATCTTTACGCGGGCGGCAGTCATCGTAGAACTCTATCATACGGCGGAGGAGCTGCTGCGTCGCTTGGCCGAAAAGGACTTTATAGGCAACACGCTCACGCTGAAGATCAAGTTTCACGACTTTACGCAGATTACCCGCAGCATCACTTGCGAGTCTCCACTCACTACCATGAAAGTCATCCTCCCCTTGGCTAAGCAACTGCTCAGTGAGGTGCGCTACGAAGAGCATCCGATAAGGCTTATAGGCTTGTCGGTATCGAACCCGCGCGATGAGGAGGAGTCCGATACTCCGCAGAGTACGTGGGAGCAGTTGTCACTCGAGTTTGAGGAGGAGTAGGACACTTAGGGTAGGGCCTCCTCGATATATTCCTGTACGATGGCAAGTATCTCCTTGCCGAAGAGTTGCAACGACTTCTTACCGAACCCTGGCATGCGCAGCAGTTCCTGTCCGCTGGTGGGTAGCTCGTTCACGATGCCTATGAGCGACTTCTGTGTGAGCACACCATAGACAGGACGGCCCAACTCCTCGGCTCGTTCGGCTCGCCATTGGCGTAGGCGGCGGAAGAGTCGTGGGTGTTGTATGTCGCTGTTGCGGTCTATGTCTATCTTGTCGGTAGGCTTGCTTCGTTTGCGCTCCTGCTTGGCCGACTGCTCGGTCTCGAGCATGCCTATGGCCTTGGTCTTCAGATAGGTCGAGATCTCGAATCCCTTACTCGTGACATGCTTGAGCAGATGGAGCTTCTGTGCGAACGACTGGCTCAGGGCGTATACAGCCTCGGTGATGCGCTCTTTGATCTCCTTGTTGTCGCTATCGAGGCGGGTGCGCTCGATGAGTGCACCCATCAGCGTGTCGAGATGTTCGGCAAAGTAGGATGCAGCCTTGTGTATGCGCTCGGCCAGATGAGTGTCGGCATCATATTCGGCGGTTTGCATCACGAGGGAGGCATATTGTCGGTAGAAGGTGTTTGATACGGCCGTGATGTCGCGTGCAAATTGCTCGTCGGTCTCCTTGTAGCTCTTCAGTAGCTGTGGGTATACCTTGTAGAGATGTTCGTCGAGCAGGCGTAGCACGCGATGGAAATCCCACTCCAGTGATTTGAAGTCAAACAGTTCGGTGAGCAGGTATAGGTAGTAGTCGCGTTGCAACTCTGCCAAGCGGGTGGCCGTATGGCGTGCCTGCTCCAGCTCCGAACTCATGTAGTTGCCCACTGCAATATCTGTGCGCACGGCCGATGCCGATAGGGGTGCAGTCAGCGTAAGTCCCTCCAAGGTGCGGCAACGGCTGAGCGCCACATATACCTGTCCGGCAGCAAAGGCGGCATTCACATCCAACACGGCACGGTCAAAGGTCAGGCCCTGACTCTTGTGTATGGTGATGGCCCACGCCAGGCGCAGCGGATATTGGCGAAACTCACCGTCGATCTCCTCGCGTATCTCCTTCGTCTCTTTGTCAATCACGTAGCGTGCATTGGTCCACACTTCGGGCTCCACCTCCACGATGTCGCCATCGTCGATACCTTGTACGCAGATTGTCGATGCATCCACCGAGGTTACTATGCCCAGCTTGCCATTGTAGTAGCGTGCCCCTTGCGAGTCGTTCTTGAGAAACATCACCTGGCACCCCTTCTTCAGTACGAGTGTCTCTTCTGCCGGGTACGACGATTCGGGGAAGGTGCCTGTCACCGTAGCCTTGAAGGTGAAACGCACCCCTTTCAGGGCGTCCATGCGCTCTTCATTGTAGCTGTTGGCCGTGGCATTGTGCGTGGTGAGGCGTATGGTGCCGTCGGATAATTCTGAATTTTGAATTTTGAATTCTGTATTTTCTGAGTGCTCCGAGTTTCCCGAGTATTTGGAAGACTTGCAGGCGATGTCAACCCTTGAATTGAGCAATGCTAAACTCTCCGTTGTGAGCCTGTTCTCACGCACCTCGTTGAGGATATTGATGAACTTCAGGTCCGTCTGTCGGTATACGTGTTGCAGCTCTATGGTCACATGCTGCGTCTGCTGCAGTGCCAGACTACCGAAGAAGTAGGGCGTGTGATAGTATTCGCGCAGCAGGTTCCACTCGCTGTCTTTCACTACGGGGGCCAACTGGCTGAGATCGCCAATCATGAGCAACTGCACTCCGCCGAAGGGGCGGTAACGGTCTTTGTGTAGGCGCAGCACCGCATCTATCTGGTCGAGCAGGTCGGCACGCACCATCGAAATCTCGTCAATGACCAGCAGGTCCAGCGTGCGTATGATGTTCTTCTTCTCCTTGCTGAAGCGGTACTTCTCATCCTTCGAGTTGAACGAGCCGCCCGGCACGTAGGGTGCCAGCGGAAACTGGAAGAACGAGTGTATCGTTACGCCGCCCGCATTGATGGCTGCCACGCCCGTAGGGGCCACCACTACCATGCGCTTGGGTGAGCGTTCACGCAGCTGTCGTAAGAAGGTCGTCTTACCCGTGCCGGCCTTGCCGGTGAGAAACACGTTCACTCCCGTACGCTCTATAAATTGCCATGCGAGCTCCAGCTCCGCATTCGTATGTGTGCCCTTGTTGTTCATGGTGCGAAGATACGAAAAAAACATCACGCCGCCAAGCCCTTTCTATGAATACATTGGCTGTAAATGGTTGCAGAATTTTTTCGTTTTATCTTCTATTCAAGAAAATCGGTAGTAACAAACTGAGCGCGGCAAGCCTCAGATCTTTAGAAAACAAACCTTACAAAAGTTTTTCTACTCGCGAAGAGAATATATTCTCCTCGCGAGGATAGTGCATTCTCTTCGCGAAGATAATACACTCTCTTCGCGAAGAGAGTGAACCGAACAACCATAGAATGAGAAAAATCGTCCTGTATATCATCTCCGAACGTACGATACAGCCGCAAATGGATAGCAATAAAAACTGCCACCCGGCAAAAATGTAATTGCATAGGTGGCAGAGTAGGGGAGAATCGGACTTATGAATGATTCACATATTCTTACTGTTCTCTATTCTCATACAACTCGCGCAGTTCATCGAAGGAGATCTTCAGCGTATCCATCTTGCGGAATAGTTCGGGCAACTCTTCTGTGAGGAAGGTGCGCTTGCGCTCCTTGGCGATGCGGCGTGCCGCTCCTTTGCTGGCGAAGTAGCCCAAGCCACGCTTGTTGTAGATAATCTCCAGTGACTGCAGGTGGTCGAAGGTACGCACCACGGTGTTGGCATTCACCTCTACCATGGCGGCGTATTCGCGCACAGAGGGTATACGGTCGTCTTCGCGGTAAGTGCCCTGCAGTATCTCATCGCAGATGCGCTCGGCTATCTGCAAGTATATCGGGTTATTATCTTTGAAGTTCATACGGCCTCCTTTCTTTTAATAATGTAACCTGCACGACGCACTATCTGCTTACGCGAGAAATAGTAGTAACTCAGCCACCAGTTGAAGATGATGAGTGCCATGAAGATTATCAATGTGGAAACTGAGTGTTGTGTCATCATGTTCTCGAAGAAATGTGACAAAGACACCAAATAAGCAAAGGCAGCGAAGGGCAGAAACCCAGCTATCGGGTTACGGAAGATGCAAGCGCCGAGCAACATCAATGAGTGGCAATAAACATAGAATGCCACCATAGCATAGTTGGCGGTAAGTGGAAGCGTAACACCATTGCTTTTGAATACATTGACGCTAAACGTCCTTCCCAATGCCCACAGCGTATGATTAATGGTAAATACGTTACACCCGATAGCATCGCTATAGCGAGAGAATGTAGCCACGATGCCCATACGCGTCAAATCTGACAAAAGCCATACGAGCAACGTCATGATTAATGTACCAAAGATGGTGATGAGCACGCGCGACACAAATCGCTCGGCGCATGTGACGGGCATCATCAAGTAGCTTGTAGCCTTTCGTTTCTTCCTTACGGGATTGCAGAATGTGGCCGTCATGACACCAATGTAAAACAATAGCGCCATCAGTGAGTGACTAAACATCTCAAATCGCAAATTCATTATTGCTTTGGATATTTCGCCACGCTCTATATAGAACAAATGGTTACGGGAGTCAAAGTGCCTTACCTGCAAGTATGTCATCAGCAGAAATGAAACTATGAACAAACCTAGATAGAGCATCTTGTCTGCCTGTATATCACGCTTCAAGACTTCGCCCAGTCGTCTAAAGCTGAACGAGTTTGTGTTGGTTATTGCATTCATACGGCCTCCTCCTTTCTTTTGTTAAGAGACAATTTGAGTCCCCATCGTTGAGAAACAACTTGCTTGCGAGAGAAGAGGCGGAAGCTGAGCCACCAGTTAATGATGCAAAAGCCTAAGAGCAGAATGTCAAAAACTACGAAGCCTATACAAGCATACTGCTGATTATTCATCATCCTAATTAGTATAGGACTCAGTGGCTTCAGCGCATACGGATAATACCGAATAATGACAAACACTAAAGCAGACAAGACAAGCAAGAATATGACAGAGGGTTTTCTATTCCATACATGTCCCACGATCAATGCTAAAGAGTGTAGCCAAGCAAGCACTAACACACAAAATGCAGTGAAGGCGTAACCTACATATTCAGGATTGGCAGAAAGCACAGCATAGCCATCAGATGGGAACATGGTACCCTCTACGCCCATAGTGAACCAATGAGAAAAGGCCCAGCTTATCTTACTGAGTAGATGCGGTATCGTAAGTCCCTTGAAATTATCTGTCAATAGAGCATCAGCATAATCAGGATTTACAGCTATGTTATACTCTACGATGCCTATGCGTATTAAGTCTGCGGTGAGCAAGGCGAGCAGTGTCATCACGATGGGTTCGACCACGGCAATCATTGCACGCGACACGAACTTCTCGGCATTCGCGGCAGGTAGCTTAAGGTAGTAGATGGCATCGCTCTTCTCGCCAAGCGCATAGGCGGTAGCTATGCTGAAGAGCATCATGCCAAACAGGAAGCAATAGAATAGAGGTACTTGCAGGAATGTAAAGTGCTCGAGTATTTGAGTTGACTCCATCTTGCCAATCTTGTAGAAGGCAACACACTCATTCAGTGCGCCCACCTGAGTCGCCAAGAATATAAATATGATACCGATATACATTCGACGCGAGAATGAATAGGCCCGTAGGTCTATCCCTATAACCTTGACCAGCCTCCTAAGACTGAACGAGTTGGTATTACTTATCGGTTTCATGAGCGTCCTTTATTAAGGAGTTGTTTCCAAAACGGAGCGCGAGCTATCATCTGCTTGCGAGAGAAGAGGCGGAAGCTGAGCCACCAGTTGAGTGCGATGAAGCCAAGAAAGAGGGGAATTCCGATTGAGAATATAAAGCGGTTAAAATCTCTATCCGTTTCAAATTTGGTTTCAAACCAGAACGCTACGTTTTCATTGAACCACTGCCAACATGTCGGTTCCAACTCGCAGACCAACCAAGCGAATGTCAAGATAAGTGCCAAGCCTACAAAGAATATTTTGAGCATAGCTTTCTTGCGCCAAAAACATCCACCAAGGACAAAGAGCGAATGAGCCCAAAGGGTAAGAATCACGACAAACGATACAGCCATGATGGCAAGATCCTTCTTCCAATAGGGATATACAATTTCATTGTTTACAACCTCGTAGCCTGAAGCACCGTCGATGTATATCTCTTTGAGCGGTTCCATCCATGCCACTAAAGCGCGAGGTGCGGTGAGTCCCCACGTCATTTCTGCTTTGAGGAGAGACAGACTGAGCATACGCACGAGGTCGGCGCAGAGGAGAGCTATGTAGGTCATGATGATAACAACTACCGTATTGATGAGTGCGCGTGAGAGGAACTTCTCAACGTTTGAGGCAGGCATCATTAAGTAGTTCGTGGCAATGGTCTTACTACGCAGTGGTACGCCACTCATATCGGCAGCGGCACAAAATAGCGCCAAACTCAGCACACCATAGAAGAAGGGGAGGCAACTATTAACAAAGCGAGATAAATAGTCTGCCTTCTCGTAAATGTGGAGCTCACCATTCTTACGGACGAATATCTGCCCCAATTCGGCAATCTCCTTTATCTCGTAGAACTGATACACCAAAAAAGCAACAAACATCACGAAGAATACGCCGATATATCGCTTGCGATTCTCCACCAAGTCGCGCTTCAGCACCCTGCCGAAGCGTGAGAAACTGAATGTGTTATTCATAGCGATGAATGTTAGCGGTTAAACACTTGCGCAAACTTCTCTCGCTCTGCCAATACGCCATTGAAGAGCAACTCGAGGTTCATGCGGCTCTCCTCATCATACTCATTGGGCAGGATGGCGCTGTTGCCCGATACGGAGGGTTGCACGTAGAGTGCGCCGTCAGTGGGCTCGCTCATGGGTAGCTCAGTGAAGAGCAGGCGGCGGCAGATGTCGGCATTGGAGGCATTGAGCAATACGCTTGACTGGTCGATGATGACGATATGGTCGAGCAGGCTGTCGATGTCTCTCACCTGGTGGGTAGAGATGATGATGGTCTTCTCGTCCGTCATGTTGCTGGCGATGAGGCGGCGAAACTCGCTCTTCGAGGGGATATCAAGTCCGTTGGTAGGCTCGTCCATCACAAGCAGCGAGGTGTTGGCAGCCAGGGCGAAACACATGTAAGCCTTCTTCTTTTGGCCCATCGAGAGATTACCGAGGTGAATGTTCTCATCGAAGTCGAAGAGCGCGAGATTCTGGGTTAGCTGCTCCTCACTGAAGTTGGGGTAGAAAGGTGCATTGAGCTTTACATACTGCTTCATGGTCATCGAGGGCAGTTCAAACTCCTCAGGCACGATGTACATATCGCTCAGGGTAGAGGGCAGGCGACGGCGCACCTCCTCGTCCTTGAATAATACGGTGCCCTGCTGCGGGTGCAGCAAACCGGTAATGAGATAGAGCAATGTACTCTTACCAGTACCATTCTTGCCCAGCAAGCCGTACACTGCTCCCTTCTCAAACTCCAACGAAAAATCGTTGAAAACCTTACAGCCATTACCGCTGTAAGAAAACGCTAAATCGTTAATCTTTAACATACTCACATCTTTTTATTGGTTAATCTTATGTGTACTACCTAAATAGTACACTGCAAATGTACGACTTTTTATTTTACGCGCAATACTTTTGCCAATATTTTTGCAAAAAAAAATAAAAGGGACAAAAAAAGGACATTCCAGAAAATAAGGAATGTCCTAAGTTTACAGCTGCTCAAGGAATGGAAAGATTGCTCCTTTAGCATTGATATGAGCCTACCATAAAGAGGTGCTTTGCAACGAATATGGATGTGCTGTTTGGGCTATTTAATTTCAACGAAGACACCTTCAATCTCTACGTCGCCCAGCATATAGCGGCGAGGCAGCTTGAGCAGACCATTGTGCTTTACCTTGCGAGCGGGTATGTGTACCTCGTGGCGATTGGTGGCCAAGCCGTAGTGTACCACCACACCATCGTGAGTGAAGCCTGCCTCGGGGCGTACCTTCACGAGCAGAGTCTTGTGTGTCGAGTGCTCGTAGTTCATGAGTTGGGCTCCATCGGGTAGGGTTACCTCACCATTACGGTTGGTGTTGCTTACGAGGCAGTACTTGGTGTCGTGAGTTGAGGCGTTCGCGTCATGGTCTGAGGGCTGAGAACTGATGTATGGATTCTCGGCGTTGTCGCTCACCAGGATGTGGTCGATGTAGCAGATTGCATCGGTGGTGTATGCATGGGGCGACTCACAATCGGGTACTACCACGAGGCTATGGATCTCGATGCCACCCGCTCCCTTGATGGGAAGGGTCACCGCTTGCCAGCTATCGGCGGCGATGTTGGTGGTGGTCATAGCCCAGAACTGCTCTACATCGGTAGGCTGCGCAGGTCGGTCGGTGCGCTTGCCCAGTCCCACCACCATTACGCGTCCACTATAGGGGCGGTTTACTTGCAGATGCACATATTTCTCTGTGGGGGTGAGTTCGAAGGGTTCGTTCAGTTCGATGCGCACGCCGAATGTGTTGCTACCATAACGTGAACGCTGCACGGCCAGCACGCGTGCTGAGGGGTTGGCCTCACATTTGTTGGGGTTGGCCGCTACGGCATAGTTCCCTTTCAATTGACCGGTGCGGAAGGGTGATGCCTCCCACGTGTCGTAGACGCCAAGCTCCTTGTAGTCGCGGTTCTCAAAACTGATTGTTTGTGCACTGGCCATCATGCTCAGGCCGAGTGCTATGGATAATATCGGATATCTCATGGGGATGTTCTCCTATTCCTTTTATTAATACACTGCTACTTTACTGATGAGCGGACAAGCCTTGCTGTCCTCGATGATGATGCGCACGGCCTTCACCTTGAAGCCCTCGTCGTAGCTGGCCGAGGTGCTGCCATTAAGGGGTACGATGCGTTTGTATCCTACGGTGGTGGTCTCCACATTGGTGGCGCGACGTGTCCACTCTACGCCATCGGCCGAGGTCTCTATATGGAACTTGCGCACGCGCTGTCCCTTGGCAATGTATTCCATCAGCTCTACGTAGCGTACGGTCTGTTCGGTCTCCCAGGTGAGGGTGATGGTGGCAGCGGTCTCGCCATCGGCGGTAGCCCAATAGGTCTCCTTGTCTCCGTCGGTCATATTGGTAGCTACATAGTTGCGTGCAGCTCCACCCTGACGTACCTTGTCGGCGGTCACCGTGGCTGTCTGTGCCAGGTCGGTGCCCAAGCGATTGGTCACAAGCGTACCCATGCCTGTAAGGGCATCTACCGATGCCTGAGGCAGCACACCTGCTTGGTTGGGCGGTATGTTGAGGATGAGGGTAGCATTACGTCCGATAGTCTCCAAGTACATTTGGAAGAGACGCTCGGGGCTGAGGGGACTCTCACCATCGTGCCAGAACCATCCGCGGTTAGTGGCCTTGGCATCACTCTCGCCCGGTAGCCAGAACCATCCGTCTTCAGTGCCATACATGCCATTGCGCTCGGGTGCATAGTCGCGGTTCTCGGTGCTCCAGTTGGTTTGTCCGGCCCAGCCAGCCTCGTTGCCTATCCAGCGAGCTTCGCCACCTACGCCCCACATCACGCAGTCGGGGCATACGCGGTGGATGGTGTCGCGCAGGTTGGGCACATCGTAGTAGGTGGCGCGATCGATACTGCGAGTACCGCCCTGTCCGCCATAGTAGCCATTACCGCCGTTGGCACCATCAAACCACATCTCAAACTGGTCGGTACCATACTCAGCAAGTTCGGCGCATTGGCGGAGGAATACCTCCTTGACGTAGCGGTCGGTACCATAGAGCGCACTGTTACGATCCCACGGTGATATGTAGAATCCATATTTCAAATCCAACTCCTTGGCTGCAGCGGCAAAGTCGCGCGGGATATTGGTCTCACGGCCATAGTCATTGCCCGAGTTGGTCACATTGTGCTCGGTAGTCTCTGTAGGCCATAGGCAGAAGCCATCGTGATGCTTCACCACGGCGATACCGCCACGCATACCTGCAGCTTTGGCCACCTCGAGCCACTGCTTGGGGTTGGGAGCGGCTGTAGGAGCAAAGATATTGCGGTCCTCATCGCCATTGCCCCACTCGCGTCCTGTATAGGTGTTCATTCCATAATGGAAGAAGGCATAGAACTCCGTCTCCTGCCATTTGAGTTGGCGTGGATGAGGCACTGGGTGTACGGGAGCAGGCTCATTGTCGGGGTTGGGCAATGTCTGCTTTGCGAGTCTCAGGTTCTGCGCATGAGCAAACCCTAAGCACAATATCGCTGCTGCAGCAAGGATTATAACGCGTTTGTTTCTACTGATAATCATCATATATTACTTTATATTATTACACATCAATGAATAATGCTTCTGAAATGCAGTATCAAGCATCATATAGCATTTCGGTGCAAAGATAATATTATTGGCCATTTATTCAAAAAGATATTGTATCTTTGCCATGAAATAAAAAGAAAACTCATATGAAATATATCGGTCCCCACGTATCGGCTTCGGGCGGTGTTGAATATGCCCCCGTCAATGCCAAGGAGGTAGGCGCTACGGCATTTGCCCTGTTTACCCGCAACCAGCGCCAATGGGTGTCAAAACCTTTGAGCGAAGAGAGCATCGCACTATTCAAGCAGCGCTGTGCCGAGTATGGCTACGATGCACGCTACATATTGCCGCACGACAGTTACCTCATCAACTTAGGACACCCTCAGCAGGAGGGGTTGGAGAAGTCACGTGCAGCCTTCTACGATGAGATGCACCGCTGTGAGCAGTTGGGACTCACGATGCTCAACTTTCACCCCGGAAGCCACCTCAACGAGTTCAGCAAGGAGGAGTGCCTGGCGCGCATCGCCGAGAGCATCAATATCGCGCTGGACAAGACGCAAGGCGTGACGGCGGTGATAGAGAACACGGCAGGACAGGGAAGCAACATGGGATTTGCCTTCTATCAGCTGGCCGAGATCATCCGCCGCGTAGAGGACAAGAGCCGCGTGGGAGTGTGCCTCGACACCTGCCACACCTATTCGGCAGGCTACGACATCCGCGACAACTACGAGGCCGTATGGAAGGAATTCGACGAGGTGGTGGGATTCTCATACCTTCGTGGCATACATCTGAACGACACCAAGAAGGCGCTGGCTTCACGCGTAGACCGCCACGAGAGCCTCGGGCTCGGCCTATTGGGCACTGCTTTCTTCGAGCGCTTCATGAAGGACCCACGTTTCGACAACATCCCGCTCATCCTCGAGACACCCGACGAGAGCCGCTGGGCCGAAGAAATACAATGGCTCACCAGCCTTCAAGAGGGATAAAAGCTACATTTTGACAACAAAAACGGAGAATAAATAACATTTTTACGTTTATTTTGTAAAAAAACTCGACAAACTGTTGCGAGTATTAAAAAAAGACATACCTTTGCAACAGAAACGCACGAACAACGTGCAAATAGGTTTTTAGGTAAAGACGGATAACAAAAACAGAATGAAGCAAACTCGCCTACAACACATTCATCATTGCCCTATCTGCCGATAAGGTAAGTGTTGTAGCAGTTTGTATTCACAGAAAGCACAGAGGACTTGCCTTATAGGTGAGTCCTTTTTGCTAACTGAAAACCCGGATGAAAACAACTTTATACAACATATATTATATATAGGATAAAAAAACGAATACGATGATACGCATTGCAATACAATCAAAAGGACGCCTCAACGAGCAGAGTGTGGAACTGCTGCAAGATGCGGGCTTGAATGTGAACGACCTGAAGCGCAAGTTTCTCGACCGTGTGGACAACTTTCCCATCGAGATCCTCTACCTGCGCGACGATGATATCCCCGAGGTGGTGGCCGATGGCTCGGCCGACATTGGCATCGTAGGATACAATGAGGTGGCCGAGACGGAAGCCGCTGTCAACATCGTACGTCAGCTGGGATTCGGTGGCTGCCGCATCTCGCTGGCCATACCCAAGGCCGATGAGTACACCTCACCCCAATACTTCCAGAGCAAGCGCATCGCCACATCGTACCCCAACATCTTACGCCGCTTTCTCAAGGAGCAGGGCGTAGAAGCCTCGGTACGCGTCATCAAGGGTTCGGTAGAGATTGCTCCCGCAGCGGGCATTGCCGATGCCATCTTCGACATCGTGTCATCGGGCGGTACACTCGTGTCGAACGGACTCAAGGAGGTGGAGCGCGTCATCAACTCCGAGGCGGTGCTCATCGCCAACCCCAACCTGACTCCCGAGAAGCAGGCCGTGCTCGACTCGCTCCTCTTCCGCATCGATGCTGTCACCAATAGCCGCGGCAAGAAGTACATTCTCATGAACCTCCCCACAGACAAGGTCGACGAGGCCATTGCCATACTGCCTGCCATGCGCAGTCCGTCGGTGATGCCCCTGGCCGACAATACATGGTGCTCACTGCACTCGGTAGTGAAAGCCGACGAGCTGTGGGACAAGATCGAGCGCCTCAAGCAGATTGGTGCCGAGGGTATCCTGGTCTTGGATTTGGATAAGGTGATAGAGTAAATTTGGCCTCCCCTAACCCCTCCAAGGAGGGGGATATCAGAGGTCACCGAAAAGAAAAGTTTAGTATTCCCTATAATAGATAAAGTCCTCCTTCGTGATGTCGGCGTCACCCCTCCTTGTGAGGGGTAGGGGGAGGCCCAGTTACTATGTTGCAAACCTATATTTCCCCTTCTCGCTCAGCGTGGGCCGCACTGATGCAGCGTGCTACAGATGATGATAGTATCATTGAGAGCCGCGTGCGTGCCATCCTTGAGCGTGTACGCCAAGGTGGCGACGAGGCACTGCGTGCCATCACTACCGAGATTGATGGCCGTTGCCCCGATTCGCTGCAGGTCTCTGAAGCAGAGTTTGCCGAGGCCGAGGCCTTGGTGAGCGATGATCTCAAGGCTGCCATACGTCAGGCGGCCGATAATATCAGCGCCTTCCATCGCGCACAGCAGATTTCTACTGTAGACGTACGTACCATGCCGGGTGTGCACTGCCGTCGTCGCGTGCTGCCCATCCGCCGTGTAGGTCTCTATATCCCAGGCGGTAGCGCTCCGCTCTTCTCTACCATCCTCATGCTGGCGCTGCCGGCACAAATTGCAGGTTGCGAGGAGATTGTGCTATGTACCCCGTGCGACCGCACCTCGGGAAAGGTCAATCCCGTGGTGCTCTACACAGCCCAGCTCTGTGGCGTGCGCACAATCTATAAGCTAGGTGGAGCCCAAGCCGTGGCTGCTATGGCCTATGGCACCGAGAGCATCCGCCGCGTATACAAGATCTTCGGCCCAGGTAACCGCTACGTCACCAAGGCCAAGCAGATGGTGAGCGCTCAGGGCACTGCTATCGACATGCCCGCGGGCCCCTCCGAAGTGATGGTGATGGCCGATGCCACTGCCCAGCCCGCCTTTGTGGCTGCCGACTTCCTCTCGCAGGCCGAACATGGCCCCGATAGCCAGTCTATCCTCGTATGCAATAGCCAGAAGTTAGCAGCCGAGGTAGAAGCCGAGATTACCCGTCAGCTGGCGCTGCTGCCCCGTGCCGACATTGCCACCCGCTCCTTAGAGAATAGCCGCATCGTGGTATTCGACGATGTGAATACCATGGTCGACTTTGCCAACGACTACGCAGCCGAGCACCTTATCATCGCTATGGATGATGCGTGGAGCGTGGCCAATCGCATCACAGCTGCTGGTAGCATCTTCGTGGGTCACTACTCGCCCGAGAGTGCAGGCGACTATGCTTCGGGTACCAACCACACGCTACCCACCATGGGACTTGCCACTGCCTATAGTGGCATCGGGCTCGACAGTTTCATGCACGCCATCACCTATCAGGAACTCACCCAAGC
This sequence comes from Bacteroidaceae bacterium, assembly GCA_017557005.1. Lineage (GTDB taxonomy): Bacteria > Bacteroidota > Bacteroidia > Bacteroidales > Bacteroidaceae > UBA1189. The sequence goes on from JAFZFZ010000033.1 coordinate 30,837, forward strand.
AGGCTTGAATGCCCTTGGTACTACCATCGTACAGATGGCCGAGGCTGAAGGTCTTGATGCGCATGCCAATGCGGTGAAGGTGAGGCTCTCGTCAGAGGATTCAGAGAATTCGGAGAGCTCGGAGGACTCCAGTTGTCCTTTGAATTGGGTGCGCCCCAACATATTGGCCCTGAAGCCCTATTCTACAGCGCGCGACGAGTACAAGGGCACCATCGGTATCTACCTCGATGCCAATGAGAACCCCTTTGAGAATGGCTACAACCGCTATCCCTCTACCACCCTCAAGGCACAGGTACGCAGCACCATCGCACAGAAGAAGGGGGTAGACCCTGCGCGCCTCTTCCTCGGCAATGGTAGCGATGAGGCCATCGACCTCCTGTTCCGCATCTTCTGCCGCCCCGGCGTGGACAATGTCATCAGCATAGCCCCCACCTACGGCATGTATAGCGTGTGTGCTGCCATCAACGACATCGAGTACCGCGAGGTGATGCTGGACGATAACTTTGCGCTGCCCGTAGACAAGCTGCTCGCTGCTGCCGATGCGCAGAGCAAACTGCTCTTTGTGTGTTCGCCCAACAATCCCACGGCCAATGCCTACTCGCGCGAACAACTCATCACGCTCGTGCAGCAGTTCCCCGGCATCGTGGTGGTTGATGAGGCCTACATCGACTTCTCATCGGTACCCAGCATGGTAGAGCTCATCGATGAGAATCCCAACCTCATCGTGCTGCAGACCCTCTCCAAGGCCTACGGACTCGCAGGCTTGCGCATGGGTCTCGCCTTTGCCCACGAGCGCATCATCAGCATCTTCGAGCAGGTGAAATACCCCTACAACATCGGTGCCGATACGCTGGCATTGGCACAACGCCTCCTTGCGACCGACATCACTTCGCAGGTGCAGACCCTCATCGCTGAGCGCGAGCGCGTGGCTGCAGCGCTCAGCACGTTGCCCTATGTAGAGAAGGTGTATCCCAGCGATGCTAACTTCCTCCTCGTGAAGGTGGAGCATTCGCGCGAACTGTACGAGTACCTCATCGCCCGCGAACTCATCGTGCGCGACCGCTCACGCACCTCCGGCTGCGAGGGCACCCTGCGTATCACTATCGGTACACCCGAGGAGAACGATCGTCTTCTTGCCGAACTTAAGAATAGAGTTTGAAAGTAGCACCCTATAATAGGACAAGCCCAAGCGTTTGCTTGGGCTTGTTTGCTTTGTAATCAATTATACTTGTTGGCCAACCAGCGGCGGACAGGCTCGTCGTATAGCTTGAGACATAGGATGGCCAGCACGATGCTTGATGCTATCACCAGCAGTGCCATGGGCCACGACGTGTGTAGCGAATAGTGTTCCTTGTCAATGAGCCACGCGTAGAAGATGTACATGATAGGGTAGTGGATGATGTAGAGCGGATAAGAGATGTCGCCCAACAATTGGTTTGCCTTGCTCATGCGCTTACTTTGTGTGCTGCCGCTGGCTCCCATCCATACGATGAGGGGAAAGATGATGACGATGCATACCACCTCGTATAGGCTGTTGAGGCTGACGCTGCCACGCGAGGCAATATAAGGTGTCGAGAAGATAGCTACGAGCATGAGTGTACATTTCCAGAAGGCTCCCTTTATCTGGTGCGGCCTGAAGTTACGGGCAAGGAGCATACCTATGGTGAAGGGGAAGAGCATGCGTATAAGACCTCCCCAAAAGTTGATGGCATCGATGGTCCAACCCACTCCCACCATATCGTAGCCCGATATGTTGCCCACGAAGAACCATGCATGCGCCACGCCCAATATAATGGTGAGCACTGTCAACGCCTTGGTAGAGAGGCGGCGTATGACGAGAGCATAGAGGATGCTGCCTACGTATTCGAAGAAGAGCGACCAGCCAGGTCCATTGAGTGGAAACATCTCTCCGTTGCCGCGCACCTCATAGGGCACTCCGGGGATGGCGGGCACCATGAATATCGTGAGCATCAGTGCAATCATCGCCCAGCTTATGGGAGTGGTGGTGCCATCCCAACGCTCAAATCCGACGAAGGCAAACGAGGCAAAGCCGATGAGAGCGCCCATTACCAGCATGGGGTGCAGGCGGATGAGACGGCGCTTGAAGAACTGTGTGACACTCATCTTCGTCCAGCGGTCGTCATAGGCATAGCAGAGCACAAAGCCCGATAACATAAAGAAGAAGTCTACTGCGATGTGTCCGTGGTTGAGTGTGCGTATGAGTCCATCACCCGCTCCGTTGGTGAGCTCGGCAAAGGAGAAACCTTCAAATACATGATAGAAGAGCACCAGGATAGCAGCCACACCGCGCAGTGCGTCGAGCAACTGGTAGTGAGGCTTGGTATCGGAAAAGTGAGTGGGAGTGTTCATGGTGAATAGGCTTTTGTGAAGATAATCCAATACGTAAAGTGTGTGAAATCTTTAGTCTTCAACCGCTTTTAGTTCATACACCACTGAGTCGGCATGCTCAGTCCTGCTGTAGCTGCCCACGATGCCAAGGCCACCATGGATGTTGGAATGGATAGGAGAGGGCTCTCCCAACAAGCCTCCGCCCGACATCTCGTACATTGATACCGACTTGAGGTAGCGGTAGTAGTCCTCGCTGAGGCTCTCGAGCATGAAGTGGCGATGATAGGTGACGCGGCTTACGGTGTCGGAGGGGAAAATGAAACCATCAGGTTCCCAAGGCCATACATCTCCATAGCCACTGTCAGGGTTGAACATATCATTCGTGCTGTTGCGAGGCGACTCCATGAGCATGAGGAAGTCTACCGTGGGCGCTCCTGTGCTGCGCAACTGCTCATCGCTGAAGATGATTGAGTTAGTTGAGGTGAGATAGAGGAGTCCGCCCAGTAACTGTGACATGCTCTCGCTATCGATGATGAGGCGGCTACTGCTTTCGGTAAATAGGTAGTGAGGGTAGAAACCTTCTTCTGCAACGAAGTAATCCTGCGTGGTATCAGCCTCATGGAGATCCGAATAACCATAAATGCCCTCGGGGTAGTGGGCGAGGTAAGTGCCGTAGTAGTCCACCGTGAGGCGATAGTAGTTGGCCTCGTTGGCAGGGTCGTCGATGTAGAGGCTCACGAGCATGGCGCTGTCCACATCGTTGAGCGTGGCAAGACTCACAGGGTCGCCCGGATTGGTGAAGGGCTGCATGGCGGTGTGTGCAATGGCAAGGGGGATACGTTTCATTACCTCCGCTGTGGCGGTAGCAGTGCCTATGGCATGGGTGGCCGTGAGGGTGACCTCGTCGCCAGCACGCAGCATGAGGCTGCTGCGGTAGTCCTCGGTGGCGGCAGCATAAGTGAGTGGATGCTCCTCTCCATTGACGGTAGCTACTACCGTAGCATCAGCCAGGCGCTGAGGGCCTTCGGTGTCGAGAAAATGGGCGGTACGGCTCACCGTAGCTGTGAGGGCACTATCGGGGAGCAACAGGGCATTGAGCACGATGCGCGGAGCTCCAATCTCAGCATCGTAGGGGAGGTCGTTGACGCACGAGGAGAGCGTCATCGTGCAAAGCAGGATGATGAATTGAAAATTAAAAATTAACAACTTCGTTGTTGAGCTTCGGCTGCGCTCGCTGCAAGAACTTAAGCAAGCTTGGTTCTCGCTCGCTGGCACGAACCTTGAGAATTGAAAATTATGCCTCTGCTTCATAGTGGTTTTCGTTATCGTTATCGTTTTCGTTTTCGTTAGAACTGTATTCCATAGCTGAACGAGGGGATGATAGGGAAGATAGTCACCTTGCGCAGGGTCTTGAAGTATTGGTCGGTCTCCCAATCGTAGCCATCGTAGAGGTATACCATGAAGGGATTCATGTTGTTGTAGGCATTGTAGACGCTGAGGTTGATGGTGCGCTTTACGTTGGGGTGACGCTTAAAACGCTTGTGGAAGTTGACGCCGAGGTCGAGGCGGTGATAGGGTTCGAGGCGGTAGTTGTTGCGACTCTCAAAGTACCCGATGGTACCGCTATAGTTGTCGGGCGTGTGGGGCTGGTCCTCATAGTAGTGAGTGTAGAGGGTGCCGCAGTTGCCCGTGGCATATACCCAGGTGGCTGAGAGGTCGATGCGGTCGCTCAGCTTGTAGCTGGCGGTGATATTCACATCGTGCCGACGGTCGTACTTGGCATGGAAGGGGCTTCCGCCGTTGATGATGTGCCCCTCGCGGTCAAATTGGCGCATGGTTTTCGACCAGGTGTAGGCTATCCAGCCGGTAAACTGTCCGATGGAACGCTGTGCCATCAGCTCGAGGCCGTATGACCAGCCATCACCCATGGCCACCTTGTCTTGCCACGAGGTGGTACCCGTCATGAAGGAGGTGCCTTCGCGGTATTCGAGCAGATTGCTCATGTGTTTGTAGTAGGCTTCGGCCGAGAGATCGCACATGCCCTCAATCTCGTAATAAGCACCGGCAGCCACCTGGTGTGAGTGCTCGGGAAGTATGTCTTCTGTGACGGGCACCCAGAGGTCGGTGGGCAGACTGATGTTGCTATTCGATAGGAGGTGTACATATTGCGTCATGTAGGCATAGCCAGCCTTGAGCGAGAGGTTGTCGGTAAGGAGCAGACGACTGCTGAGGCGAGGCTCTAAGGCATGGTAAAGCTTGCCGCCTACGGTGAAGGTCGAGTAGTTGAGTCCTGCGTTGACCTTCATTGCATCGCCCAACGTCATGTTGTCCTCGGCATAAAGTTGTGTTTCATGTGCCAGTATGTCGGGCTCGCCCAGTTGCTGGGTGTTCTCCTCCTTGCCCAGCTTCTCACTCATGGTCATCACGTCGGGGCTGAAGGTGTGGTGCGTGTAGGCCACACCCATGCGCATGTCGTGGTGCGGATTGGGACTGTAGTGCAGTTCCGTCTTGCTGGTGAGGTCATATATGCCCGAGTGCATATTGAGCTGTGCCTTATAACTTTGGTTTAGCACCTTGTCCTTCTCATCGAACCCCATGCTTATCTTGTGGCGGTATTGTGTGTAGCTCACCGAGGCATCGAGAAAGAGCTGAGGGCTAATCACGTGGTTCCATCGCGCAGCACTGACGATGTTACCCCATTTCCAACCAAGCTTGCTGTCGCTGCGGTAGTCCTTGGTGTCGGCCTCATTGATGGAGAAGTAGATCTCATCATCGCCCGAGTAGTGGCTCAGGTAGAGGCGGTCGCGATCCGAAAACTTGTGGTTGACCTTTACGTTGAGGTCGTAGAAGTAGTATCCTGCGCCATAGTTGGCATTGTCGTTTTGGGTCTTCGTCATATACCACAGTGCGGCATTGGTGATAAGGTCCGAGTAGGTGCGGCGTGCCGAGATGTTGAACGACGTCTTTCCCTTCCATAGCGGACCCTCAAGGCTAATCTTCGACGATACTGCCCCCACATGCACGTTGCCATGGTAGTGATACATGTCGCCCTCCTTCATACGTACGTCCACCACCGAGGAGAGGCGCCCAGCATAGTGTGCGGGGAAGCTACCCTTGTAGAGGGTTACATTCTTGATGGCATCGGGATTGAATGCCGAGAAGAAGCCAAACATATGGTTTACATTGTATACGGGTACGCCATCGATGAGCATAAGGTTCTCGTCGGGGCTGCCTCCACGTACATAGAGTCCTGCCGACCCCTCAGTACCGCTCTGCACACCGGGGAGTAGCTGTAGCACCTTCAGCACGTCGGTTTCGCCAAACATAGCCGGCACAGCTTTGATCTGGGCAATGGGGATGTCCACGGCGCTCATCTGTGAGCCGCGCACGCCCAGGTCAAGGCGGTTGCCTACGATGGTGACCTCATCCAGTGCCGAGTGCGGGCGCAAGGCGATGTGTATGACTGTGTCGCTTGTGAGCGTAAAGGTATGCGTCTGTGGCGTGTGCCCTACGTACGATGCCGTGAGTTCTACGGTGCCCCTGGGCAATGTCAGCGAATAGTAGCCATAGGCGTTGGTCACCGTGCCATTGCCGCTGGCGTGGTCATAGAGCGTGGCGCCTATCATCGTCTCTTCAGCTGCCGCATCGGTGATGTATCCACTCACGGTATATTGCTGTGCTTGTGCTCCGAGGATGCACATGAGCGCCAATGCAAAGGTTTGTATGAGGCGTCTTTTCATAATAGGAGGGACTTTAGTCGGGTATCTCGCTCAGTTCGAGCCAACGCATGGTCTTCTCATCCAACTCTTCGTTGAGAGCCGAGAGGCGAATGGACTTCTCGGTAAGCTCCTCGGCACCGAGGGTGCCCGTGCAGAGCGCCTCTTCGATGGCAGCCTTCTCGGCTTCGAGAGCGGCAATGCTCTGCTCTACTGCGGCAAACTCCTGGCGTTCCTTGAAGGTTTTCTTACGAGGACGGCCCCCCTCATTCCCCCCATGGGGGGATGACTCGGGCTGTACCGCCTGCTTGGGAGCCTGCTTCTTCCCACCTTGGGGGGATAAGAGGGGGGCTTTTTCTTGCATCTCCTTCCACTCACGATACTGCGTATAGTTGCCGGGGAAGTCGCGTATGTCGCCCTGTCCATTGAATACCAGTAGGTGGTCTACAATCTTATCCATGAAGTAGCGGTCGTGACTCACTACGATGACGCAGCCGGCAAAGTCGCGCAAGTACTCCTCCAGCACCTGCAGGGTGAGGATGTCGAGGTCGTTGGTAGGCTCGTCAAGGATGAGGAAGTTGGGGTTGCGCATGAGCACCGTGCACAGGTAGAGTCGGCGGCACTCGCCTCCGCTGAGCTTGTACACATAGCTGTGCTGCTTCTCGGGCGGGAAGAGGAAGTGCTGCAGAAACTGCGATGCCGTGAGCTGCTTGCCTCCGGCCATGGGGATCACCTCGGCAATCTCGCGTGCCACGTCGATGACCTTCATCTGCTCGTCAAACTGCAAGCCCTCCTGCGAGTAGTAGCCGAAGCGTACGGTCTCGCCAATGTCGAGGCGACCACTGTCGGGAGCGATCTCTCCCATGAGGAGCTTGAGGAACGAACTCTTGCCCGTGCCATTGTCGCCCACGATGCCGAGCTTCTCGTAGCGCGAGAAGATGTAGGAGAACTTATCCAGAATGCAGCGGTCGCCAAAGCGGAGCGAGAGCTCATCGGCCTCGAAGATCTTGCTGCCTATGTACGAAGATTTTACGTTGAGTTGCACTCGGTCGTTTGCCACGCGCTGCTTGGCCACCTTCTCCAGTTCGTAGAAGGCCTCCTCGCGGTAGCGTGCCTTGTGTCCGCGGGCTTGCGGCATGCGGCGCATCCATTCCAACTCGGTGCGGTATAGGTTGTTGGCACGCACGATCTCGGTGTTGCGGGCCTCGATGCGCTCTTCACGCTTCTCGAGGTAGTAGCTATAGTTGCCCTTGTAGGAGTATACGGTGCGGTCGTCAATCTCGATGATCTCGTTGCATACGTTGTCAAGGAAGTAGCGGTCGTGCGTCACCATGAGCAGCGTAGCGGTGCTGCGGGTGAGGTAATCCTCGAGCCACTCGATGAGGGGCAGGTCGAGGTGGTTGGTGGGCTAGTCGAGGATGAGCATGTCGGGGTTGCCGATGAGCACGTTGGCCAAGGCTACACGCTTGAGCTGTCCGCCCGAGAGGGTCTCCACCTTTTGGTTATAGTCGGTGATGTGCAGCGACGAGAGTATCTGCTTGGCGCGTTGCTCGTAGTTCCACGCATCGGCATGCTCCATGCGGTCGAGCAGGGCATCCAATCCGGGTGTGCCCGGTGTCTCAAGGCACTGCTCATATTCGCGTATGAGCTGCAGTGTGTCGTTCGTCTCGTGGAAACAGGCCTCCAGCACAGTGAGTCCGGCGGGGTATACGGGGCGCTGGCGTAGGTAGCCTACGCGTAGGTCGTTCTTATATACGATGCTACCCTCGTCGTGTCCTTCGATGCCGGCCAGCACATCGAGCAAGGTGCTCTTGCCTGCTCCGTTGCGGGCGATAAGGCCTACGCGCTGTCCCTGGGCCACACCGAATGAGATGCCCGAGAAGAGCACAAGATCGCCATACGACTTGGTGAGTCCGTCAACTTGCAGGTAAGGTATCAGCATGAAGCGGCCTCCTCTATGCGTGAGCGCACCTCTTCTACGATATCCTTCATCTCTATCTCAGTGAGCAACTCGCCCTGCTTGCCAAAGAGTAGCATGGGGCGTGCCACACAGGTGTCGCCATACATGAGCACAGGAGCCTCCACCTTGCCATTCACATAGGTGTTCCACTCCAAGCCCTCGATGCTCTCAGTGAGCAGCGTACATAGCACCACGCCCATCACCGCACCGGCATCGGTGCCCAGTTGCTTGGTGAGCTCGGGGCGTTGTGCAAGCTTCTGCAGCAGACGCACGTTGTAGTCGAAATCGCGGAATCGCTCCTTGAAGAGCTTCATGCCGAGTTCCTCAATGGTGGCGTAGCACGACTCGATGAGTTCGACCTCCGACACACGCACGGGGATGTATTGACCATGGAATGCGTCGCGAGGCTGCAATATCTCCAGCGAGGCGATGATGGCATTTACCGTACCCAGATGCTCCTCTACAGGCGCTGTGAACGAGCATTCTACGCAGGTCTGTCCGCAGCCTATCGTCCAGCGGTGCGTGGTATACTCCACCAATTGCTCGGTGAACGACTCGGCGCTATATACCGTCTCCCAACGGGCCACCTTGGCCAGGCGTGCAGCAGGAGCCTTCAGCGCTTGGCGCATCATGGTGTCGCCAAACGACGATGAGGCATCACGGTAAGCAGAAATACGGAAATTGCCGTCCCACTTCTCGGGGTTGTAGAAAAGGAAGCAATCGGGTTCTTCACTAAACTCAAACCATGCGTCGGGGTATGAAAATGCAAACCACGAACCAGGAGATATAAACTTTTTCATATCGTCATACGTTTTATTGGCACAAAATTAAAAAAAAATGGCCAACATATTGCCATTATAAACTAAAATATCTACTTTTGTAGTGTCAAAATTGACTCCACACTTAGTTTTTCCATATATTTTATAATTATTGTAATTACGCGTGCATCTCTCCCTGAGGGAAGAGTGTGTCAAAGTGGGTGGTGGAGGAAAATCGAAAAAAACATTATCTACTTATATGTACAACATTATCCAATTGAGCAACAAGGAGTTGGGCGAACTGCAAGAAATCGCCAATGAAATGGGCATCAAAGGTGCCAAGTCGCTCGAACGTCAACAACTGATCTATAGCATCCTCGACGAACAGGCCATTGCCAGTTCGCAGAAGAAGGCTGCTGCCGAGGAGAACCGCACAGAACGTCGCCAACGCACACGAATCAATAAGAAAGAGGTAGCCAACAAGGTCTATTCAGCAGATAAGGACAAGGCCGAAAAAATAAACGACACCCCTAAGATTGTAGCTACTCCCATCGAGAAGAAGGAGGCCCCAGCTAAGGAGCAACCCGCCCCCCAACAGGAGGTGCAGCCCGTAGCCGAGACTCCGGCAGTGGAAGAGAAGCAGGAATCCGTTGCGCAGCAGTCAAAGAAGCGCGGCCGCAAGCCCAAAGCACAGCAGGGTAACCAACCCGAGGCAGCAGCCGTACAGGACGAACCAAAGGGTGCCGAGGTGGCGGCCGAGGTGGTAGAGAAGGCTCAGACAGAGCCCGCCCCTGCACAGGCTACCGAGAAGTCGGCCCCTGCACAGAAGAATCGTAGTCGCAAGTCAAACAATAAGAAGTCTGCCAATGATGCAGCTCCCGAGAAGGTGGTGCCCGTATTGCCCGAGATTGAGCCGAGCGATTCGCCCGTAGAGGCCGCCTCAGAGGAGTTCGTAGCCATTGAGGACCTCCCCACTGAAGGTGCAACTCTCCCCGCTGAACTCATCGGCAAGTTCGAGGCCACCAAGCTTGACAATGCAGAGCAGCCCCAAGGCGCGCCCCGCAAGAAAGGCAAGTACAATAAGGAAAAGGCGAGCAACGCGAGCAGCGATGCCCCCCAGCAAGAGGAGAAGACACAGGAGCAACAGCGCAAGCCCGAGATGGAACGCTACGATTTCGAAGACATCATCGAGGTCAACGGTGTGCTTGAGATCATGCCCGATAACTACGGCTTCCTCCGTTCGGCCGACTACAACTACCTTGCTTCGCCCGACGATATCTACGTGTCGCAGAATCAGATCCGACTCTACGGTCTCAAGACTGGCGACGTGGTGGAAGGTACCATTCGCCCGGCTCGTGAGGGCGAGAAATACTTCCCCTTGGTGAAGGTCAACCTCATCAACGGCCTCGCTCCTGGCGTTGCCCGCGACCGTGTACCTTTCGAGCACCTCACCCCGCTCTTCCCCGACGAGAAGTTCACCCTTTGCAAAGGATATAACGACACCCTCTCGGCCCGCGTGGTAGATCTCTTCTCACCCATCGGTAAGGGTCAGCGCGGACTCATCGTAGCTCAGCCCAAGACCGGTAAGACCATCCTCCTGAAGGATATCGCCAACGCCATCGCTGCCAACCACCCCGAGGTATACATGATCATGCTTCTCATCGACGAGCGCCCCGAGGAGGTGACTGATATGGCACGTAGCGTCAATGCCGAGGTTATCGCCTCTACCTTCGACGAGCCTGCCGAACGCCATGTCAAGATTGCAGGTATCGTGCTCGAGAAGGCCAAGCGTATGGTCGAGTGCGGACACGATGTGGTCATTTTCCTTGATTCTATTACCCGTTTGGCCCGCGCCTACAACACCGTGTCACCCGCATCAGGCAAGATCCTCTCAGGTGGTGTCGATGCCAACGCACTGCACAAGCCCAAGCGCTTCTTCGGTGCTGCCCGTAACATCGAGAACGGTGGTTCGCTCACCATCATCGCCACTGCCCTCACTGATACTGGTTCCAAGATGGACGAAGTTATCTTTGAGGAGTTCAAGGGAACCGGTAACATGGAGCTCCAGCTCGACCGCAACCTGGCCAACAAGCGTATCTTCCCTGCGGTCAATATCGTGGCATCAAGCACCCGTCGCGACGATCTGCTGCACGACAAGCAGACCCTCGACCGCATGTGGATTCTGCGCAAGTTCCTCTCCGATATGAACCCCATCGAGGCCATGGACTTCACCAAAGGCCGCTTGGAAAACACCAAGTCAAACGATGAGTTCCTCCTGAGCATGAACTCATAAGAGCAAAATACAATAGAATTGAGAGGATGTATCACCGAGATACATCCTCTCTTCATTTTGGATTGATCTTTAGCGCTTGCCGTACTGTTTTTGAGGCTTGTCGCGCCAAGGATGAGGCTTGCGAGCCGATTTGTTGGGCTCAGCACACCCTCTGTTAGGCAGCGCGCCATATGAAAAGGATTATAGTTTATGGTTTATAGTAACCTTGCTCTGTTTGGCTAGGTGCCCATTATATATATTGCTTATCTTGTAATTAGATATATTATATCTTATTACTAGATAAGGACTTTTTTATATAAACATTTTTACCTCTATCGAGAGTGCGCATATTAATTATAAACCCTAAACTATAAACCTAACGTGTTATGTGATGCAAGATGCTTCTTCCGCGATGCATTTAATAGGCACTATATAATAATGCAGAGAGGATGTATCGTACGGATACATCCTCTCTGCTATTTGTAGTCAGGCTTCTGACGGTTTACCAACGTACCTTCTTGCCGTTGATGATATAGATCTCACCCTTCAAAGGTTCCAGCACGCGGCGACCATAGAGGTCGTAGCACACGATGTGCTCGCTTTGCATGATGGCCTCAATAGTGGTGTCGATGATGGCGAAGGTGATGGTGGTGCTGCCGCTATAGTTGCCCATGAATGTGATGAGCACAGTACCTGTACCAGCTTCGAGATTGTCGCTGATTGTTACAACGTAGTCTTGACCCTCAACGAGTGCGGTATCGCCATACATTACTGTGATGCTCGGCTCGATGAGTTCGCCAGTGAATTCATAGCTATCAGCAATGCCTTTGACAACAACCTCATCGGTCATATCCTTGGGAAGGATGGTGAACTCGAGTGTAGCAACTACGCCTTCGTAGTTGATGCTTGCTGTATGTGTGCCTACGCTTGTGCAATCGCCTTCATAGGTGATGAACTCCTCGAGGTTGGTCAAACCGGGATAGTTGCCTGCGAGGGTGACGCGCTTGGGTGCACCGCTATATGTGGCATCCAGCGGAGCTTGCAGAGTGATGGTTGCTGTGGGGGTAGGGCAGTTGGCATTTGTGTCGCTACATGTAGCATATATGGTAGCGCCATCGGCAGTGTAGGTCCACTCGTGCTCGTGCTTGAGCAGGTTTACAGTTGCTGTCAGTGTGTTGGCAGCGAATGCGTAGTTTGTGTTGAGCATGTCGAAGGTGATGAGTACCTCGCTTGTGGTGCCCTCTACGTTCTCGCCTACGAGCTGTGTTGTAGTGGTGTAGTCGGTAGCGGCCAACTCAGTGTCGAATGCAACGTTGGTGACTACGAAGGTGTAGTTGCCTTCGGCGTCGAATGCAACGTCGGCAATGCTTGCGCTGAGTACGGTGATGGTCATGGGGGCCATGCCGGTAGATGCGCGGAGTGTGCCGGTGTAGTTGCCATTAGCGGTGAAGGTTGCTTTGTCGGCTACGTTGGTAACCTGACTCCATGTGCCGGTAACAACGCCGTAGCCTTCGAGGGTAACCTCGGCTGTGGGTGTCTGTGCCTTGCCGGTGTAGGTCATGGTTGCGAACGTACCAACTGTAGCACCTGCGATATCCTTAGCCTGCATGTTGCAAGCTACGTTGCTGATGGCGCCGGTGTAGTTGCCATTAGCGGTGAAGGTTGCCTTGTCGGTCACATTGGTAACCTGACTCCATGTACCGGTAATAGCGCCGTAGCCTTCGAGGGTAACCTCTGCTGCGGGTGTTTGTGCCTTGCCTGTATAGGTCATGGTTGCGAACGTACCAACTGTAGCACCTGCGATGTCCTTGGCCTGCATGTTGCATGCTACGTTGCTGATGGTGCCGGTGTAGTTGCCATTAGCGGTGAAGGTGGTCTTGTCGGTCACATTGGTAACCTGACTCCATGTGCCGGTAATAGCGCCGTATCCCTCGAGGGTAACCTCTGCTGCGGGTGTTTGTGCCTTGCCAGTGTAGGTCATGGCTGCGAAATTGCCCACTACTGCAGCGGCGATATCCTTAGCTTTGATGGTGTATTCAATGGTTGCTGTAGCACCACCGAGTGTGATGCTTGCAGTATAGGTGCCCACGTTGATGGGTGCATTGCCACTGCTGTATACTACTGTGGGGTTCTGCACGCCCTCAATAGCGCCTTCCAAAGTTACCGCCTTAGCTTTGCTACTATAGGTAAGGTCAGAGGGCAATACCATAGTGATAGTACCTAACGCCTCGCCACAATCGCTACAGAGCACCTTGAGACTTGCACCAGCAGCCTCGTACTTAAAGGTGTGCTCATGTACGGGTTTGGCAAACTGTATATAATAGGTGTGGTTTGATTGACCGTCGATATCGGCATCAACATTTGATACGACGATGGTCAGCACTGCGCTCTCCTCATTATACAGCGTAGTAGCTGTGGCTGACTGTCCGTTGAGGGTGTAGGCCAACTTCGAAGCATCGTATGTAACTGATGACATGTCCAATACACCATCTACTGCGGGGATGTTGAGTGTAGCACCGTCGTACGAGAGGGTCTTCAGTGTAGAATAGTATACGAAACGGATGTCGTCAGCAATGAGGGTGGTGTTCTCCTTCAAACTAGAACGATCCCAATAGTTACCACCTGAGATAACGACATTCATCATGGTGGGTGCTGACGTTGAAACATAGTTCAAAGGTACGGTGATGGTCTGCCAATCACCATTGGTAGAGGTGAATGCATAGTCGCATGAGGCAACCAAGGTACCAGAGGTTGTGGGTGTGGTTTTGCCCAAGATGGCATAATCAACATTGTCTCTTAATTCTGAAGGTGAAGAAACGGAACCTACCTTCGAGGTAAACGTACCATTCCACAAGTAAGCGACGATGTATGAGTTTTCACCAGTAGAGTCGGTTCGCTTGTATCTGCCAGTGATAGCATCGGGTTTGTATGTGAAGTTAAGACCTCCGTATGTACCACCATTACACTCCTTAACTTTGGCTACAGCATACACCCATGGGGTGCCAAATGTGATATAGCCAGGAGCTACCGAACCAATCTTTGTGATACCGAGGTTAATTCCTACATAGGTATTTACCATCTTAACGGCGTTGTTGTCGTTGTAGATAAGTTGCTGCTCCTTTGTGACACCTGATACCTTCTGGTTTACACTTGATCCATTCCACTCAGAAGGCTCTACGCCGGGGCGTTGGCGCATGCCTTCGGTAGCACCAAATGATTCAGTGCTTGCGCATGAGCTTTTCCAATTGTTAAAACCGTAGTTAGGCAGCTGCTGTGCACGAGCAGACAAGACGATACCGCCTAAAATACTAAAAACGAGTAAAAATTTCTTCATATATTCCTTTGTTTCATGATTTTTCAAAAAACGGCGCAAAATTACTAAAAAACCGAGTAATAACAAAATTTACCTCGGTCTACTTGTTGTTTTGGTATGTTGGGACAGGTGAAGGGACCAATTTCGTGCTCTTAGGGGCGAACATAGCGATGTCATCATGACAACAAGAGATGTGGCGCCACACATCGTGTAGCGCCACATCGTATCTGAACTAAATTGGCCGAAAGTGGCAATGCGCTATCTCTTGCCTTTGAAAAGGTGGGGAACAAACTCTTTGAGGCATCTGCGCCATGTGAGCCACTCGTGTGCTGTGCCTTGCGACTCATAGAAGGTGACGTCGATACCCATCTGCTGCAGCTGGCTCGTCATGCGTTCGGTACCAAAGTTTTCTTCACTGCCACAACCCATGAAGAAATAGCCTATCTTCTTATTGAAGCTATCGGCATCGGCAAATACACCATCGAAGCAGTCGTGCAGGTTGACATTGAAGAGTGCGCCACTAAAGGTGCCCAAGTAGGCAAACTTATCCAAGTGGGGCAGTACGGTGTTAAACGTCTGATAGCCACCCCACGACAGGCCTGCCATGGCGCGATGCCAGCGGTCGGTCTTCGTGCGGAAGGTGTTGTCGACCATCGGGATGAGGTCATTGATAATCACCTCATAGAACGTGGCTCCATACTCGGCATGCGCCTCGGCCATCGTTTGTCCGGGCTTCACGCTGAAAGGAGCCTGCACATCGCCGTTCTCCATCACCACAATCATGGGTTCGCACTCGCCTGCAGCGATGAGGTTGTCCATGATATGCTGCATACCACCTTGTCGGCTCCATCCACCACCATCTTCGCCCATGCCATGCTGGAGGTAGAGTACGGGGTAGTGCTTATGGCGCTTGGTTTCATACTCGGCAGGGGTATATACATGGGCTACGCGGAACGAGCCTTGCGAAGCTGCGTAGTAGCTGATGACTCTGACTTGTCCCTTGGGGACCTCTTGCTGCGGACGGTAGTAGTCGCCCTCGGGACCCTCGGGGACCTCGATGCCTGTAGCCATGCGGTTGCATCCAAAGAAGGTGTAGCTTGACGGGTCGGTCACCGACACACCATCGACAATGAGGAAGTAGTAGTGGAAGCCCACCACAAGAGGTTCGGTGACTGCAGTCCAGAAACCTTGGGCATCTTTGTGCATGTCGTACTTGCGTCCACAGATATCTACTTGTATGTGGCTTGCCTGAGGGGCATGGAAGCGGAAGTGAGCGCGGCGCTCGGCGTCGAGCCGTGGATAGTCGCTGCCCGGGATATTGGTGGGGGCAGCAAAGGTAGATGTTCTATCCGATGTGGCAGGCTTATTCTCAAACTGCCACCAGTCGAGGTTGAACAGTTGGGAACCCTTGAGCCCCTTGAATACAAGGTATACATCGTGCGTGCCGCGTACAGCCTTCACCTTGTTGGTTGTTAGGGTGGTCCAATTCTCCCAACCTTGGGTGCTGGGGACGGCAACCTCTGCTATCTTCTCTCCCCGGAGGCTGTCGAGACGTACCTCGAGCATGCCGCCATGGAGTCCGCTGGCCACTGAGATGCTGAAGGCTATGGGTTGCGAAGAGAAGTCGGCCTCGCGCACCTTGATGTAGTCATCGTGGTGTGCATGGGTGACATAGACTCCCTTTTTGTTGTTCTGCTCGGTCTGCAAACCGTATGAGAAGGCCATGGTCTCAGCCTCAACGCGTTGGAAGGGATTGAGTTTGCCTACGGGCTCTACCCCCTTGCGTGTGGCATTGATGATAGGATAGCTGCCATCTGCATTGTAGTGAAACTCCTCAACAGAGGCTGAACGGCCGAAGCCACCGCCACCAGGTAGCCATCCCGTGTGGTAGAAGAAGTAGTTGCGCCCTTTGTAGGTGGTCACACCGCAGTGGTTGGTAAAGGAGCGCGTGTCTTGCAATGGCATGATCTCGCCCATATACTTCCAGGGACCAATGGGAGTGTCAGAGACAGAGTAGGCAATATGTTCCGGTACGCCCCCCGCAGCATAGAGCAGGTAATACTTGCCTCCGTGCTTCTCTATCCATGGTCCTTCGGTGTAGCAGTCTTTATATTTAACCTCCTTCTTTCGGAATTTGGGCGCTGGGGCTCCGAAGCCCTCCTCCGTCAGTTCGATGGTGCCCAGGTCTCCGCTATAGGATACCATGTCTTCATTCAACTTCAAATAATAGATCTGAGGGTTGCCCCAATAGAGCCAAGCCTGTCCGTCGTCATCGATAAACACGGTGGGGTCTATATGGTCCCATGAACCATTCTCGAACAAGGGCTTTCCTATGGCATCGCGGAATGGCCCTGTGGGTGAGTTTCCTACAGCCACACCGATGGCCATGCCGCCCGACAGCTTGGAGTGTGCACATATGTACCAATAGAATTTGCCGTTGCGCTCGATGCATTGGGCTGCCCAGGCTCTGTCATCGGCCCAAGAGAAGGAGGCAAGGCTCAAGGGTGTACCATGGTCGGTCCAGTTGACCATGTCGGTGGTAGAGTATACTCGCCATTCGTTCATCCAGAAGAAATCGGCTCCATTCTCATCGTGCCCCGTATATACATAGAGGCGATCGCCCACCACCAAGGGAGCGGGGTCGGGGGTAAACCATGTTTGTACTATCGGATTCTGTGCCGGCAGCAGGGTGATGCTCATGAATAACGCTGTCAATGCGATGTGCCTTCTCATACGCGTGTTTTTTATGGTTAGTAATATCATAGCAAAGATAATGCAAACGAGTGAATAAAGCTTGCTTTATTTCCAACGAGTGCAGCTTATCTTCGCTATTTATGGCAAAGATAATGCAAACAAGTGAATAAAGCAGCTTTATTTTCAACGAGTGCAGCTTATCTTCGCTATTCATAGCAAAGATAATGCATGTTTGTGTTTTTCGCAACCTATACGGAGCAAATTCTTTCCTCGATACGACCATAAGCACTTAAAATGGGGGTGTTGTGGCCAATAAACTCCCCACAGGGGCGAACGTCGCAGCGTAGGGATAAGCGTAAACCCTTCGTTTTTGTAATTGTTATACCTTTGCGGCCGAAAAGATTTAATGTACACAATACGCATTTATGAAATTTGAAAACAGCAATGTACTTATCACCGGAGGTGCTTCGGGAATAGGTAAGATCATGGGCCGCATGGCCCTGGAGAAGGGCGCAAAGTGCCTCATCATTTGGGATATCAACGAACAGAATATAGCAGCTACTGTAGAGGAGTTTGCTTCAAAGGGCATGGTGAAGGGCTACCGTGTGGACGTAGGTAATGTGGAGGTGATACGCGAGGCCTATAGCACGACAGTGAAGGAGTGTGGCGATATCGACATCCTTATCAACAATGCGGGTATCATCACCAGCAACAAGACCTTTGACCAGATAGATATATCGGAGATTGACCGCACCATGCTGATCAATGCCCTCGCACCTATGTATGTGACTCGTGAGATACTGCCCGATATGTTGCGTCGCGAGCAGGGACACATCTGCAATATCACCTCGGCGGGTGGTATGCTGGGCAATCCGCGCATGGCCGTATATGGTGCCAGTAAGTGGGCTGCCATTGGATGGTCTGATTCTGTGCGCATCGAACTGCAGGAGCAGAAGAGCAAGGTGCGTGTCACCACCATCACTCCTTATTATATAAATACGGGCATGTTTGATGGCGTGAAGTCGCCCATCATCCCTGTGCTCAAGCCCGAGTATGTGGCGAAGAGAGTTATCCGTGCCATCGAGAAGAACCTCGTGTTCCGCGGTATTCCCTTCGGCCTGCACTTCATCCGCTTCTGGCAGTTTATTCTTCCAATCCCTGTTTTTGACTTTTTCTTCGGAAAAGTGTTTGGTATTTATCACACAATGGATAACTTTGTGGGAAGAAAATAAGGTTAGTAATGATTAGTAAAATTATAGAATCACAACGCGCCTACTTCCACAGTGGCGCTACGCTTGACATCAGCTTCCGCCTTGGCATGCTGAAGAAGTTGCAGGCAGCTCTTGAAAAATGGGAGAAACCACTAACCGATGCTCTGTGGACCGATCTGCATAAGTCTTACCAAGAGGCTTATCTCACCGAATTGAGCATTGTCAAAGGTGAAGTGAAGAATCACTTGCGCCACCTGCGCAACTGGGCTAAGCCTAAGCGTCGTCCTACGCCCATCAAGATGTTTCCCTCGAGAAGCCGTATCGTGAGCGAACCGTTGGGTAATACGCTTATCATGGCTCCGTGGAACTATCCCGTACAGCTACTGCTCAATCCGCTCGTAGGTGCCATCTCGGCTGGCTGCACCGCAGTGCTCAAGCCCTCGCCCTACGTGCCTACCGTATCGGCTGTACTGGAGCAGATGATTACCGATACCTTCGATCCGCACTATGTAGCTATCGTGCAGGGTAACCGCGATGTAAACCAGGCATTGTTGGCTCAGCGCTTCGACCTCATCTTCTTCACGGGTAGTCCCTCGCTCGGCAAACTGGTGATGGAGGCTGCTTCGAAGTATCTCACCCCGGTCATCCTCGAATTGGGAGGTAAGAGCCCCTGTATCGTAGATCGCCAGGCTGATATCAAGACGGCAGCCAAGCGCATTGCTTGGGGCAAGACGCTCAACTCGGGTCAGACCTGCATTGCTCCCGACTACCTGCTCATCCACGAAGAGGTGAAGGAACCGTTCATTGAGGCCTTTGCAAAGGCGGTGAAGGAACTTCATGGCAGCGATATCGCCAAGAGCAAGCACTATGTGCGTATGGTCAACGACCGTGCCTTCGAACGTGTCAAGGGGTATCTTGCCGAGGGCGATATCCGCTATGGCGGACGTGCTCATGCGGCAGAGCGCTTCATTGAACCCACCCTGCTCGACACCCGCATCAACCTTGCTGACCCCACGGCCGATGAGCAGGCTGGTGCTAAGGGAGTGCTCACCGAGGAAATCTTCGGTCCCGTATTCCCCATGCTCACCTTCAATAACCTCGATGAGGTGCAGGGCTACATCACCCGCCGCGAGAAACCACTGGCCTTCTACTACTTTGGCAACGAGGCTGCAGGTCTTGACCTCATTCACTGCACCTCATCGGGTGGCGCCTGTATCAACGACACCATCATGCATATAGCCAATGAGCATATTCCCTTCGGTGGCGTAGGCAACTCGGGTATGGGTGGTTATCATGGCGAGGAGAGCTTCCGCGTGTTCTCGCACCGCCGCTCGGTAGTGCTCACGGGTACATGGATAGACCTTCCCTTCCGCTATATGCCCTACCGTATGTTTGGTTTGGTGAAGAAGATTGTATGATCGTTTTTCAAGACTAACGGATAGGAAGAGCCATGCTATGATAGTGTGGCTCTTTTCTGTTTTTTAAGAATAGGGTGGAGCAGGAAAAGGCTATAAAGCCTATTTTAATTGAAATATGGCCTGCAAAAACTCAAACAAGTTTTGGATTTTCGCTCAGCAAACACTAAATTTGCCACTTCATTTATGTAATTATGATAAACATAATCCCAGCCATTGATATAATAGATGGCAAATGTGTGCGCCTGACCAAGGGCGACTATAATCAAAAGAAAGAGTATAGCGCATCTCCACTTGACATGGCATTGCGCTATCAAGATATAGGTATTAGACGACTGCACTTGGTGGACCTTGATGGAGCCAAGAGTAGCAGCCCCAAGAATCTGCGTGTGTTGGAGGAGATCGCTACACGCACATCGCTGGATATAGAATGGGGTGGAGGCATAAAAAGTGATGAGGCTTTGCGTGATGCTTTCAATGCAGGTGCTAACCACTTGATTGTAGGTAGTGTTGCTGTGGCCAACTCGGACTTGTTTGCCCGCTGGCTCGATAACTTTGGCGGTGATCACCTGATCCTGGGTGCCGATGTGGCAGATGGACGGGTGGCTATCAATGGATGGTTGGAGCAATCGGAACTGACCATTGAAGCACTCATTGATCGTTTCCGCCCCCATGGCTTGCGTGAGGTCATTTGTACCGACATCGCTAAGGATGGCATGTTGCAGGGACCTACGTTTGAACTTTATTCGCAGTTGCAGAATGCTTACCCTGCGCAGGATATTATTGTGAGCGGGGGAATCAGTTGCATGGATGATATATACAGGCTCGATGAGATGCAGTTGCGTCATGTAATCGTAGGTAAGGCAATCTATGAGGGACGCATCGCATTGGAGGATATTGCGGCTGTATATAAATGATAGGTAAAAAGAAGATAGTGTATGTTAGCTAAGCGTATAATCCCTTGTCTCGACGTGAAGGATGGTCGTACAGTCAAGGGTATCAATTTCGAGGGGTTGCGTGATGTGGGCGATGCCGTTGCCTTAGGTAGTAAGTATGCACGGGAGGGAGCCGATGAATTGGTGTACCTTGACATCAGTGCTACGCAAGAGGGACGCAATACCTTTACGCATCTTGTGAGCCGCATTGCTGCAGAGATTGATATCCCCTTTACAGTGGGGGGCGGTATCAGTACCATTGACGATGCTAGTCGCTTGCTTGATGCTGGTGCCGACAAGATAAGCATTAACAGCGCGGCTATACGCCGTCCCGAACTTATCGATGAGATAGCTTCGAAATATGGCTCGCAATTTGTGGTTATTGCTATCGATGCTCGCCTTACCGATGGACGCTGGCTTGCAACAACGCATGGAGGCAAGCGCAATACCGATAAGGAACTGTTTGCTTGGGCACACGAAGCACAGGAGCGTGGTGCGGGTGAACTCCTTTTCACTTCGATGAACCATGATGGTACGCGTCAGGGATATCCTTGTGATACGTTTGCTCGATTGGCTGAGCATTTGCGTATACCTATCATCGCTTCGGGCGGTGCAGGTAGCATCAATGATATCGCCGATGTACTCACCCATGGACGTGCCGATGCCGCATTGGCTGCTAGTATCTTCCACTATGGTGAGATACCTATCCCGGTACTAAAGCAGGCACTGGCTGAGAGAGGTATAGCGGTGAGAAGATAAAAATCGTAAATCAAACAATTTATATACTAACGACGAAACTAAAACAACAGAATATGACATTTCAAGATTTTAATCTCAGTAAAACAGCCGATGGATTGCTTCCCGCCATTATTCAAGATGCCGATAGCCTCAAGGTGTTGATGCTCGGATATATGAACGAAGAGGCTTTCGATAAGAGTCTGGCCGAGGGACGTGTGACTTTTTATAGCCGTACACGTCAAGAGTTGTGGACCAAGGGTGAAACCAGTGGCAACTTTCTGCATATCGTAAATATGTATAAGGATTGCGATGGCGACACACTACTCATCATGGCACGTCCTGATGGACCCACTTGTCATCGCGGTACGACTGCATGTTTTGATACTCGCGACAATGAGGGCTTTCTCGGAACACTTGAAGCGTGTATCAAAGATCGTCATGCCAAGATGCCCGAGGGCTCGTATACGACATATCTCTTCAATAAGGGTGTAAATAAAATTGCTCAGAAGGTGGGCGAAGAGGCTGTGGAAACTGTTATCGAGGCTATTGATGGCAATCGGGAGCGCTATCTCTACGAAGCTGGCGATTTGCTCTATCATCTTCTCGTGCTGACAGAGCAGATGGGCTGTTCGCTTTCAGATCTTGAAGATGAATTGGCAAAGAGACATAAATAAGAGTAACGGATAATAAGGAAGGAGGCTGCGAGGCCTCCTTCCTTAGTTTAATGTGTATACTATTATTCTACATATTGACTCCAATCCCAATCGAAGCGCTCGATATCCTCTTCGATGAGCGGATGTCCGGCTTGTACTTCAATAAAGGTGAGCTCGGTGAGTGCCTTGATGGCATGGTAGTGTTCTACGGGTATCACTACAGTGTCTCCAGCCTTTACTTTGCGCATCACTCCGTTGAGGACAAAAAGTCCCTCGCCTTCTACGAATGTCCACACTTCTGAACGGTGGTGGTGTATCTGGTATGAGATGTGTTTGCCTGGCTTCAGTGTGATACTTTTGGTAAGCGCATGTTCGCCTGTAGCATAACAAGTATCGTCGAGTACACGATAGGTTCCCCAACGACGTTCCTCATACATCGGACGATGATTGAGTGGCTCCACATAGCGTTTGATGTGTTCAGAGTCTCCTTTACGGCAAACCAATATACCATCATGACCAGCTATTACTACGGCATCACTTATGCCATCGCATACGACAGGCAGTCCCAGTTCATTGATTATGGTTGTGTTTTTAGTTTCGGCGCCCATGACGACATTTCCCATCACTGTTACGGGAAGTTCTTTTGTCAATGCCTCCCATGTGCCGAGATCTTTCCATTGCCCTTCGTAAAGTACCATGGCGGCAGAGGTGGCTTTCTCGGCTACCTCGTAGTCGAAGCTTGTCTTAGGCAATTCAGCATATCTCCTGCATACTTCAGGATAACTAGTGGTTTGAATATATTTGCCGAGGAGATCGATGATATACCCTAAACGAAACACAAATACGCCACTGTTCCATAATGCCTGCTTTGCGAGTAACTCCTTTGCCTTTTTCTTATGAGGTTTTTCTACAAATTGTTGCACCAGACGATACGTACTGTTAGGTTCATTGCTCATGGCAGGAACAATGTATCCGTATTTTGTAGAAGGGTTTGTTGGCACAATACCCATCATCACCAATTCGGTCACATCATCTTCAATAAGCGATACCATAGTGCGCACGCTATCAAAATAGGCATTCTCGGTATATGCATCACAAGGCATCGCCACCACCACCTCGTCGCGGCTGCAGCCACGTTCCATGGCGAGGTGCGCTGCGGCCAATGCTATAGCGGGGAAGGTGTCGCGATTTTCAGGCTCCGTCACCATCTTGACATTGGCATCAAGTTGGCTTTCTATAGAGTCGCGCTGGGTAGCACAAGCGACAATTGTTATTGAGGATGCCAATTCAGCTTCGTTTATTTGGCGCACCACACGCTGCACCATGGACTCTTTTTGTCCATCGGGGCGGTGTAAGAGTTGTAGAAACTGTTTCAGACGTGTACCATTTGATAATGGCCACAACCGTTTGCCTGATCCTCCTGAAAGTAAGACTATTTCCATTCTGTTACAATTATTTATGATTGGCCTACTATAATGTCTTATTAAACAAAACAAAAGATTCAGCAGCCAATAATCAATACAAAGTAACACTTTTTTAAGTGTATTTCCTAATTTTTTTAGTTTTTTTGATTGTTTATTCGTATCTTCGCACCACAACATTTTACTATTTTTACCATGAATCAATATCCTAAAATTGGTATACGCCCCACGATTGATGGTCGTCAAGGTGGTGTGCGTGAAAGTCTCGAAGAGAAGACTATGGCATTGGCCCACGCTGTGGCTGAGTTGATAACATCGAATTTGCGTAATCCTGACGGTTCGCCCGTACAGTGTGTCATTGCAGATGGTACCATTGGTCGTGTAGCAGAAACGGCTGCTTGCCAAAGCAAGTTTGAACGTGAGGGCGTAGGTGCTACCATCAGCGTCACCTCATGCTGGTGCTATGGATCAGAAACCATGGATATGCACCCCTATTGGCCCAAGGCTGTATGGGGATTCAATGGAACCGAGCGCCCCGGAGCAGTGTACTTGGCTGCCGTGCTTGCCGCTCATGCGCAGAAAGGACTCCCTGCCTTTGGTATCTATGGACATGATGTGCAAGACCTATCCGATAATACAATCCCCGCTGATGTGGCCGAAAAGATTCTTCGCTGGGCACGTGCCGCTCAGGCCGTGGCAACGATGCGTGGCAAGAGCTACCTCTCGGTAGGAAGCCAGTGCATGGGTATCGCAGGTAGTATCGTTGATCAGAACTTCTTCCAGGAATACCTCGGCATGCGTAATGAAAGCGTGGATGAGACAGAAATTCTCCGTCGTATGGACGAGGGTATATACGATCACGAGGAGTATGCCAAGGCGATGGCATGGACCGAAAAGTATTGTAAGGTTAATGAGGGTTGGGATAAGAACCGTCCCGAGAAACAGAAAGACCGTGCCGGAAAGGATGCCGATTGGGAATTTGTGGTAAAGATGACATTGATCATTCGCGACCTGATGTTGGGTAATCCTCGTCTGCGCGAGTTGGGATTCAAGGAGGAGGCCATCGGACACAATGCTATTGCTGCGGGATTCCAAGGCCAGCGTCAGTGGACCGACTGGAAACCCAATGGTGACTTTACTGAGGCACTTCTCTGTAGTACCTTTGACTGGAACGGCATACGCGAGGCTTATGTGCTCGCTACGGAGAACGATGCTTGCAATGGCGTGGCTATGCTCTTCGGTAAGTTGCTCACTGGTTGTGGACAGATGTTCTCTGATGTGCGCACCTATTGGAGCCCCGAGGCTGTGAAGCGCGTTACAGGTCACGAACTGACGGGCTTGGCAGCAGGTGGTATGATACATCTCATCAATTCGGGTGCTACAACTCTTGATGCTACCGGAGCGGCAACCAATGCTGCGGGCGAACCATGCATGAAACCTGCTTGGGATATGACTGATGCTGATGCCGAGGCATGCTTGAAGGCTACCAGCTGGCCCCCTGCTGATCGTGACTACTTCCGTGGAGGTGGTTTCTCTAGCCATTTCCTCTCTAAGGGCGGTATGCCTGTCACAATGAGTCGCCTCAACCTCGTCAAGGGTCTTGGTCCCGTGTTGCAGATTGCAGAGGGATGGACAGCCGATGTGGCTCCCGAAATACATGATGTGCTCAATATGCGTACCGACCCCACCTGGCCCACCACCTGGTTTGTGCCCCGCTTGGACGAGTCGAAGGCTCCGTTCAAGGATGTGTACTCTGTAATGAACCATTGGGGAGCCAACCATGGAGCTATCAGCTACGGTCACATTGGCGCCGACCTCATCACCTTGGCTTCTATGCTGCGTATTCCGGTATGTATGCATAACGTACCTGAAGATCAGATATTCCGTCCTGCAGCTTGGAATGCCTATGGCATGGATCGCGAGGGTGCTGATTATCGTGCTTGCGCTACCTATGGTCCCATCTATAAGTAAATCTATCATTTAGGAATACGATCGATAGTAATGACAGTCCAGCGTTAAGTTGGGCTGTCATTCTTTTTGTGTTTCAGGGTAATAATATATGCTGTAGGATTTAGGGTAAAAGGAATCGGCATATGCCGATGACATATGCCGATTCTTAATGTTTACCTAATCAAATAGGTTATTTTACCAAAACTTTCATCACGTCAAATGTGCCATCGGCGCGAACGATACGGAAGATATTGATGCCTTGTTGCGGTGAGCTGATGCGAATACCGTCAAGTGTGTATATCTCAGTAGCGATCACTGCGGCCTCGGCCTCTTCTACCATCTCGATTCCTTCACCATTGTCAGTGTCCTTTCCAAGGTAGTAGAGGTTCCACTTGCCAACTACTTCATAGTCGTTGCCGAGGATTTCGGTTTTCTCAAGTCCGATACGTGCTTTGCCGTCGGCTCCTACAAAGAACTGTAACTTGTTGAGGTAGTGGCCCTGGTTGAAGAACTCAACGGTGGGCGAGGTGCCGTCAGGTGCATACTTGCCATTGGGCAATGTGTAGCACTTCACACCATAGTCGGTGTCTGAAGCATCTTCGTAGAGGTTCATCACCTTAGTCTCGTACTTCTTGTCGGTAGTGGCTGCATAGAGTGTGGTGTGGTGTGTCTCCTCACCATTCTCCTTGCGTGCCCACTCCTCGTCATAGTAGCCTGCACGATAATAGGTGTGTACAGTCACTTCATATTTTCCTTCGGGCAGACCTACGAGATCTTGGTAGAGAGTGATGGCAGCACGGTTGTAGCTCACGGTGTTCTGCTTGTAACCATTCATAGCGCTGGTGGTCCAACCCTCGATGATGCCTGTAGCCTTATCTCCCTTCTCGGGATCGAAGTCGTTGTTGATGATGAGTGTACTCATATCTACAGGCTCGGGCTCACCTTCAACCTCGCCAAGATAGTAGAGATGCCATTCACCTACCACTTCATAGTCGTTTCCGAGGATTTCGGTCTTCTCGAGACCAACTCGTGCCTTACCATCTTCGCCTACTACGAACTCCAATTCGTTGAGGTAGTGTCCTTGGTTGAAGAACTCAACGGTGGGCGAGGTGCCGTCAGGTGCAAACTTGCCATTGGGCAAAGTGTAGCACTTCACACCATAGTCGGTGTCTGAAGCATCTTCGTAGAGGTTCATCACCTTAGTCTCGTATTTCTTGTCGGTAGTGGCTGCATAGAGTGTGGTATGGTGTGTCTCCTCACCGTTCTCCATGCGCGCCCATTCCTCGTCGTAGTAGCCTGCACGATAATAGGTGTTGACAGTAACCTTGTACTTACCAGCGGGCAGACCTACGAGGTCTTGGTAGAGAGTGATGGCTGCGCGGTTGTAGCTCACGGTGTTCTGCTTGTAACCGTTCATTGCACTGGTGGTCCAACCCTCGATGACACCTGTAGCCTTGTCGCCCTTCTCGGGATCGAAGTTGGGGTTCACCATGAGTGAGGTTACGTCAACTGGAGCGGGTTCGGCAGCACCGAGATAGAAGAGGTTCCACTCGCCTACTACTTCATAGTCGTTGCCGAGGATTTCTGTCTTCTCAAGTCCGATACGTGCTTTGCCATCTTCGCCTACTACGAACTGCAATTTGTTGAGGTAGTGTCCTTGGTTGAAGAACTCAACGGTGGGCGAGGTGCCGTCAGGTGCAAACTTGCCATTAGGCAGTGTGTAACACTTCACACCGTAGTCGTTGTCTGAGGCGTCTTCATAGAGGTTCATAACCTTGGTTTCATATTTTTCGTCAGTTGTAGTCACATAGAGTGTGGTGTGGTGTGTTTCCTCGCCATTCTCCTTGCGTGTCCACTCTTCGTCATAGTAACCGGCGCGGTAGTAGGTGTGTACGGTCACTTCGTACTTACCCGGTGTGAGACCTACGAGGTCTTGGTAGAGGGTGATGGCTGCGCGGTTGTAGCTCACGGTGTTTTGCTTGTAGCCGTTCATGGCACTGGTGGTCCAACCTTCGATAACACCTGTACCCTTATCGCCCTTTTCGGGGTCGAAGTTGGGGTTGATGATGTATGAAGTTACATCTACGGGCTCGTCTCCACCACCATTGATGTCGGGTATCTTCATGTCTACTACTGCAAGATTGATTTCGTCAATCATGGCGATAGCCTCAGCGGTAGAGTAGGTTGCTGCTTCGTAGGCTGCAGAAGCTGCTTCATAGATTTGTTCGGCCTTTTTGATAGCTGCGTCTGATGCTGTGGCAGAGAAATCGTAGATGGTGTTTTGGAGGTTTGCGAGTGCAGCATTTAGTTTTACATAAACGTCGGTACCGCTGATAACATCTTCCATTGCTTGCTTGAGGGCGATAAGCGCATCGTAGCGTGCCTCTTCGTCTGCTGCAGATGCGGCATCTATGGCCTCTTGCAAACTGTTGAGTTCGGGCTGACCTGCCTTATTGGTAAGAAGTGCGTTAGCCTCCGGGAGTGTATTGCTAATCACTTCGCCCAGGATCTCGGCGTTCTTAGCGCGGAAAACAAGTTTGGCATTGCTCCACCATGCGCGGCTGCCGTCGTCGTAGCGGAGGTCGTTTCGGATACCTACACGCAATGTGCCGTCGGTAACGAGGCCATATACGGTTTGCTCATAACGACCATTGCTGAATGCTTGGTGAGCACTGGCTGTACTGTTGGGTACGTATCCATATTGGCTGTGGTGGTAGTCGTCGGCATGGGCTGACTCTTGGCTGGGATCGGCAAGGATTGAATTGAGCAATTTGTCGTAATTGTTGATATAGGTATATGCCTTATAAGCCTCTTCGCCAGTGAGTATGCCGAAGTCTGCAGCCTTATAGCAAGCGTTGATTGTGAATTCATACAAACCATTTTGTACGCCTTCGAGTGTCTGGTGTACGTCGAATACCATGTTGGGACCTTCTCCGACAGGAATACCATTGGTGGGGAAGGTTACACCGGGTTGGTAGGTCCATCCACCCTCTTCGGCAAACAAGGGGTTCTTCAACAGGTTGGTGCAGTCGGTGCCATCAACCATGCTGTTAGCAATCGCATCAGAAAGCATCTTTTCGAGTTTGGCAATCTCTGCTATGATCTGCTCTGTTGAGAGAGTTCCATTTTCAAGAATATAAAGCGCTGTACCATTGGGGTATTGCTCTGATGCCTCTTCGTTCATAGTCAGATAGTCGGTGAGGTAGTATACCTCGTCGCTCTCCATATTGTCGTTGCTTTCAATGAAATCGGTAGCTTCTGACACCTTGGCGGCGTACAGGGCGTATGCCTCGATGCTTGCTTCGAGTTCCTTTACTGCAGCATCAAATGCGGTCATTGCTGCACTGATAGCGATTGCATCGGTAGACGAGGCAAGTGTTTCGCGGGCATCCATATAGGCTGTGTAGCCATCCTTGTAGTGGTATACATCTTCATTCTCTTCGAAGAATGCTTCGTAGTCTACGGACTTACCCATGTAGTCAGATGCAAAGTAGCCGAATGCTTCGTCGCTGTTGCCCATGTAATGGAGCTTCCAATCGTCGAGTATGGTCCAGTCGCCTTCAAGCTGAATCTCTTTCTTTACACCGAGCGTGAGTTTGCCATCGCTTACATATACCAGAACACTCGTTTCTGGATATTTGCCTGCCTTCATGTAGGCGTTGGCAGCATGCATGTCGTTAGGAATCTTACCAAATTGGTTGCTCAATACACCTGCAGCCAATGAGTCGTTGGTGGCACCGACACTGGCAAAGACCAAGGGAGCCTTTACTGTTGCCATGTTGGTGGTGGTAGCATAGAGCGATGCATGTTGCAATGAATCGTTTCCGTCGAGCAAGAGATCATAGGCGGTAGCATCATTGTCGGCCCATCCGGCACGATAGAATGCTGTAACGCCTACCTTATAGATACCATTTCTCAATCCGGTGAGCGATTGGTGTGTGTCGTAATTGCACCAATAGAACTCTGCATTACCATACTGTTGGAAGCCAGGTGTTGTGCCTTGCCATCCTGTATTGTTATTATTGTCATACGAGGCATTGGCAACGTAGGGAGTGTAGTCGGCGGGAGTTTCGGGCGAAGCTTTGGCTGTTTGAAAGTCAATAACCAACTGCACCAATGTTGCAGCTGCTGCTTCGAGTTGCTCTGCAGTGCTTGATGTGTTGTTGTATACGGCTTGTACCGATGCAATGTCAATACCTTGGTTTTCAGCTAAAGCCTTGTCAATGTTTGTCTTCAGAGTTACTGCTGCTTCGTAGGTGATCTTCTTCTCTACGTAGCTTTGATATTCTGCAGGGGCAACAAAATACCACTTGTTCTGCCATAATTCAGGATTATAGTAGGGAGGGAAATAGCTTGATGTGTCGCATAGATAAATGCGGTTGTCGTTCTTTTCGGGAATCAGTCCGAGGTATGCACCAGGATATTTCTCAGAATTGAAGTTGACGTTCACGGGCGAGAGTCCGATGTAATAGGTACCATCGCTTTGTTTTTCGAAGGTAAAGAGTTTTTCAACGGTAGACTCCATTTCGCGGTCAACCCAAATGCTCTCTACACCATCAATGAAGGTGTACATGATCTTGCCTTTGGTCTCTACAGAATCGGCAAGGTAATAAGAAAGGTCGTCAAATTCGTACTTCTCTACGAAAATCTTGTAACCTTTGGTGCCCTCTACGCTGGCACGTGTGTTCCAATCGTTTGCTCCGAGGAAGAAACCGTCGGCTTCGGGGTTGTACAGGTACAGGGCCTCGTCAGTTTTCATTGGAACTGAAGCGGGTGGTGTGGGCTTAGACCATTGGGCTGATATGCCTAAACAGACGCACATTGCCACCATCACAAGGAATAGTTTTTGTTTCATGATATGATATGGTATTAGTCAAACATTGGGCTCGTGAACCCTTTTTAGAAGCTGCTGTATACGAACCCAAGCTACAGAAGCTCTATCGCAATGCAAAGCTAATATTTTTTTTCTTTCATGGTACTTTCTTGATGAAGATTTTTCATAAGAAAAAGCATATATGAGATGCTATGGTCTTAAGCTTTGCAAAAATATGGTTTGTTCGGCCTGATATATAAAAAAGAATGTGTATCTTAGCGCCATAAATAATATAGAAGCTTCTATCCTATGATGAAAAACAAAACCATTCTATCATTGGCTGCAGCCTTGTGCGTGGCAGCTACCACTACGGCACAGACCGTAAACGTGTCTCCTCTACCTCAACGTCTCGTATGGGGTGAAAAAGCATTTGACCAACCACAAAGTATTTGTATAAAGGGGGCTGATGAGGCCGATACTGATGCTGTGGCTCTGTTGCGTACGCATTATGCCGAGAGCAATAAAGGTGTCAAGGTAGTTGTAGGCGAACGAGGCGACAAGGCCGTGAAGAAATACGCAGACCGTATCCCCGAAAAGGTGGAGGGTTATTATATACAAGTTGCTAAGAATCAGATTGTGGTTGCAGGTAATGATGAAGCAGGTACCTACTATGGTGTGCAAACCTTGATGCAGATGCTTGCGCAACCCGAGGTGATGCAGGCCGAAGTAAAGGACTGGCCCGACGTGCTGGAGCGTGGCGTAGTGGAGGGATTCTATGGAAACCCCTGGAGTCATACCGACCGTCTCCGCCAGTTTGACTTCTATGGAAAGAACAAACTCAACGTATATATATATGGTCCGAAGGACGACCCCTATCACCGTAACCAATGGCGCGACCCCTATCCTGCAGATGAGGCTGCACGCATCAGCGAATTGGCTAAGGCAGCAGCGCAAAACAAGGTAGATTTCGTGTGGGCTATGCACCCGGGTGGCGATATTCAGTGGACTGAGGCCGATCTTAATAGCTCGGTGCAGAAGTTGGAGTGGATGTACGGACTTGGTGTACGTGCTTTTGCTATTTTCTTTGACGATATTTTCGGAGCTGAGCAGTCAAAAGGAGCCAAGCAGGCTGAGTATATGAATGCCTTGAATCGTGAGTTTGTGCAGAAACATACCGATGTGGCTCCTCTTATCCTTTGTCCTACACAGTATAACAAGAGTTGGTCGGGCGGTTCATATCTCTCAGACCTTGGAACAACGATGGATAAGGATATCCGTATCATGTGGACCGGTGCTACCGTAGTGGATATGATTAATAAGAGCGATATGGACTGGATCAATGCACAGATTCAGCGTAATGCCTATATCTGGCTCAACTATCCTGTAAACGATTTTTGTATCGACCACATGCTAATGGGTCCCACCTATGGAAACGATTTGAATATTGCTCATCAACTGAGTGGCTTCGTGTCAAATCCCATGGAGTATGCCGAGGCATCTAAGGTGTCGCTCTATAGCATCGCTGACTATACTTGGAATATGGATGCTTATGCATCACAGACCTCATGGGAACGTGCCCTTCAGGAACTCATGCCAGATCATGTAGATGCTTTCCGTGTATTCTGTCAACACAATGTAGACCTTGGTCCTACAGGTCATGGCTTGCGTCGTAAGGGAGAGTCTGCTGCATTCAAACAGGCTGCCGATGCTTTCTTGGCTTCAATGGCGCATGGATATAATGCTGAAGCAGTAGAGGCTATGAAGGGTGAGTTTGAGGTGATGATACAAGCTGCTAATGAATTGTTGGCCTCTACGGAAGAACCCGAAATGATTGCCGAGATTGCTCCTTGGCTTGAGGTGATGAAGATTGTCGGCCAGCGAGGCGAAAAGGTGATGAACCTCTACACACTTTTGGAAAAAGGCGATGAGCAGGGCTTTGTGGCTGCTTATGAGCAGTTGGCAAAACTTGAGCAAGCGCAGAAGGCGGTTATCTCGCGTGGTTTCGAGGGCTCAATCAAGAAACCCAATCCCACGGTAGCCAATGAAGTGGTGGTGCCCTTTATTAAGACATGCACCAAGGGACTCATCCGCGATTATAAGAGCAAGCATACCTACCGCACTGATGTGTTCCCTGCCGAACTCCTCGAAGAGGGACGCTACTATATTAAGGTGAATGGTCGCTGGCTCACCGATGCCAATGCCAATCCCGATCGTACAGGTGACTATCCCGTATTCCAGGCTTCGGAGGATGTTATTAATCCCCAACGTCAGGAGTGGAATCTTAGCATCGATCCCGTCACAGAACGTTATAAGATCACCAATGCTCAAGATGGTCGTTACATTAATGAAATGGGTAATTTCTGGCGCGACAAGAATAACAATCCTTATGATCCCGCATGGCACTCGTTTAGCATTTATCGCCTAAATGGCAAGTATGCTATCGTGACAGCAGGCAATGCTGGTGGCCGCATATGGACAGCCAATGAGGAACGCATCATGCAGACTCCCGAGAAAAACATCCGCTACGAGCACTTCATCTTTGAGTTTATACCTGTAGGTGCAGAGCAGGCCAAACCGGTTGTTGTAGAACCCGGTGCAGCTGTATACATCATTGATGGTGATGGCCGCTACCTTACCAATACTACTGTTAATGGCGTAGGTGGTACACCTGAGTTTATGGCAAAACGCGACGATGACAGTCAATTGTGGCAGTTCAATCTCATTGATGAGACAGGCCGTTTCAATCTCATAAGTGCTGCCGATGGCCGTTATGTGAATGAAGTTTGTAACTTTGGCACTAACCCCTACAATCCCTTGTGGAATACCTACGTGCTCACTGAAAAGGGAGGCAGCTATGCTATACGCAATGCTGGCAACGGAGGTAGCAACTACTGGATTGTTAATGGTAAGCATATTTCTACAGCCAATATTCCTGCAGCAGAGAGCTATCAGTTCCAGATAGTGGTAAAATAAGAGTATTGTTATTGCTGCGCTGTGTTTGATAAATAGCTGTATGCAACGAGATAAACGAGTATTGATAGGTATGAGCGGCGGTATTGACAGTACTGCCGCTTGCCTCATGTTGCAAGAACAAGGATACGAAGTCGTAGGTGTGACGATGCGTGTGTTTGACCTTGCATTCCAAATGGAATCCAGTGGCGAACCGCGTTTTATTGCTGAGGCTCGTGAAGTGGCCAAACGCTTAGGAATAGAGCATCACGTGGCTGACGAACGCGAAGGTTTTAGCAATAAGATCGTACGTTACTTTGTGGATGAATATATGGCAGGACGTACGCCGAACCCTTGCGTCATGTGTAATCCTCTCTTTAAGTTTCGAGTGCTTGCTGAGTGGGCCGATCGTTTGGAATGTGATTATATTGCTACGGGGCACTATGTGCAGGTAGAGCATAGCGGTGGACATTATTATATTGTTACGGGCGATGACCCTCAGAAGGATCAAAGCTATTTCCTGTGGAATCTCGGCCAGGCTGTGCTTGCACGTTGTGTGTTCCCTCTTGGCGGGTGGAAGAAACCGGATGTAAGACAATATCTCGTTGATAAGGGATTTGAACTAAAAGCCAAAGAGGGTGAGAGTATGGAGGTGTGCTTCATCGAGGGCGACTATCGTGATTTTTTGCGAGAGCATTGTCCTGAGATAGATGTACAGGTGGGTCAAGGTAAGTTTGTAGATAGTGCTGGCCGTACGATAGGTATGCATCAAGGTTATCCTTATTATACGATTGGTCAGCGCAAGGGATTAGGCATTGCATTGGGCAAACCTGCCTATGTGCTCAAACTGAATCCGGATAAGAACACCGTGATGCTGGGCGATGCTGAGCAGCTGCAGACCTCTTATATGCTTATTGAACATCCGCGATTTGTTGATGAGACGTCGTTTTATCGCGAGAGCAATCTTTCTGTACGTATCCGTTATCGCAGTCGTTCTGTACCATGCGAAGTGGTGCGTGAGGTTGAAGATGGGAAATTGCTGGTTCGCTTCCATGAAACAGTGTCGGCTATTACTCCCGGCCAATCGGCGGTGTTTTATGTAGGTAACCGTTTGGTTGGTGGTGCATTTATTGCTTCGCAGCGTGGAATAAATATGTATATCTGATGGATACGCTCTCGCTATATGAATTGAACCGACTTATTCGCTTGACGCTGAATCGCGGCTTGCCCGAAGCTTATTGGGTGCAAGCAGAATTGAGCGAGGTGCGTGAGGCATATAATGGACATTGCTATATTGAACTGGTTCAGAAGTCTGAGCAGGGTAATACCTTTGTGGCGAAAGCGCGAGGCGCCATTTGGGCAAACATCTATAAAATGTTGAAGCCCTATTTCGAGAATACCACGGGTCAACGCTTTGTGGCAGGTATCAAGGTGTTGCTACAGGTTAGTGTGGATTACCATGAACAATATGGCCTTTCGCTCACCGTGCACGATATTGATCCTACATACACGTTGGGGGATATGGCGCGTCGTCGTCGTGAGATCTTGATGCAGCTCGAGGCAGAGGGGGTGCTCACCCTGAACAAGGAATTGCTCATGCCACTGCTTCCTCAGCGAGTGGCTGTTATTTCTGCTGCTGGGGCTGCAGGCTATGGGGATTTTTGCGACCAATTGATCAATAATCCCTATGGCTTTGTCTTTTATCCTCGGCTCTTCTCGGCTGTGATGCAGGGCGATAGGGTAGAAGAAAGCGTTATTGCAGCTTTGGATAGCATTGCGTCTGATGATAAGCAATGGGATGTGGTAGTCATAATCCGTGGCGGAGGTGCTACGAGTGATCTCTCGGGTTTCGATACATACCTCTTGGCTGCCAATTGCGCTCAGTTCCCTTTACCTATTATTACAGGTATTGGTCATGAGCGTGACGATACGGTGCTTGATGTCGTAGCTCATACTCGTGTAAAGACGCCTACAGCTGCAGCCGAATACCTCATAGCTCGGATGGCCGATGCTGCTGATGTCCTGAATGCACAAGTCGAGGATTTGGTTCTTGCTGTAAATGAGCGTATGCGCAGTGAAGAACAACGCTTGACGCACATTGCAGCCCAGTTGCCATCACTCTTTGCTCTTGTACATACCCGTCAGATGCATCGTATAGAACAGTTGGAAAGTAATTTGCGCAGTTCCTTAAAGCAACTATTGGTTAGAGAAACTCATCGTTTGCAACTGATGGAGAAAGTTGCCGAGAGTGCTTCGCCTCAGCTGATGTTGCAACGTGGATATTCTATCACTCGATGCGACGGAAAGGTGGTGCGTGATGCTTCCTTATTGACCTTAGGCGCAGTGCTTACAACTGAGTTTGCTGATGGTATGGTGCAGAGTGAGGTGATTAAAACTTAGAATTCTCCCTATAATCTTTTAAATAGATTGACTACAATGAAATACGAAGAGGCTATACAACAACTTGAGACGATTGTTTCGCAGATCGAAAAGAACGAACTTGATATTGACCAATTGACTGACCGACTCAAGGAGGCGCAGAAATTGATTAAGTTGTGCAAAGATAAACTCTATAAGACCGACGAGAAAATCAAAGCATTGTTAGGGGAGGAGTGAACCATTAAGTAACACTCCCTTACTTCTTTCCTCTCATCATTCTCCAGGCTCGTGCGCCGAGTAAGAGGTCTGAGCATAGGAATCCTGCGGGATAGGCTATCCAAATGCCGGCAATGCCCAATCCACAACGGAATCCAAGGAGATAGCCTACGGGGATGGCGATGAGGAAGTTGGTCACGAATGATATCCACATGATGGCTTTCACATCGGCCAATCCGCGCAGAGCATTGGCGAGTATAATCTGCACTCCGTCGAAGAATTGGTATACAATCAGTATTGGTAACAATGTAGCAACGAAAGCCATCACCTCTGCGCTGTCGGTGAAGAAGCCGCTTACATCCTTATGTATACTCCATAGCACGAT
This sequence comes from Bacteroidaceae bacterium, assembly GCA_017557005.1. Classification (GTDB taxonomy): domain Bacteria; phylum Bacteroidota; class Bacteroidia; order Bacteroidales; family Bacteroidaceae; genus UBA1189. The sequence goes on from JAFZFZ010000033.1 coordinate 66,964, forward strand.
GCATACTACCGTAGCAGTCATCAGTCCGATGTGTAGCCCTGCAACGGTGATTTTACGTACTCGTGCCCAATCGTTGGCTCCCTTGAAGAATCCTGTACGTATGGCTACAGCTGAACCTAAGCCCAAGAAGGTGATGTAGCTCACCGTAGATATGGTGATGGCGATTTGGTGTGCTGCCAATTCCATGCTTCCAAGCCAGCCTACCATGATGGCTGTAAAGCAGAAGGTTGCCGCCTCGAGTCCCTGCTGCAGTCCGATGGGCCATCCCAAAGCGTTGAGTCGGCGCAGCGATTTTCGATCTGCTCCCATGGCAGCAAATCCTATGCGGTAGGGGGCATACTTACGCTTGCATACAAATACACCAACAAACATCAGTAGCATCACAATGCGTGATATCAATGTACTGATACCTGCACCATAGAGTCCCATCTCGGGCAATCCGCACTTACCATAGATGAGTACGTAGTTACCTACGATGTTGAGCGCATTACCTATGAGGAGAATCCACATCGATACTTTGGCATCGGTGATGCTCTCCACAAACTGGCGGAAGGCGTTGGAGGCCATCACGAAGAGCATCGATATCATCACTACGGCGAAGTAGGGTTTGATGATAGGAATTAGTTCTTCGGGTTGTCCCATGCGTTCGATGTTGAGGTACAATCCCATGAGTACCGCCACTATGAGCACTGCTGTCAGCATGTTGGCTACGAGACTGCTTCTGAGCCAGTGTCCAATGGCGTGGTAACGCTTCTGTGCCAATGCCTCTGATACTATCGGGGTAAGTCCGAAAGAGAATCCGGTTCCGGTGATGATGAACGCATTGGTCACATTGTTGACAAACGAAGCTGCAGCCAATTCGTGTGTGCTGTGCCATCCCACCATGAGCGTATCGGCCATTCCGGTGATGATGCCCCCCAACTGTCCAATGATGATGGGTACAGCCAGTGACACGATTGCACGATAGTCGTTGTTGTATTTCCTAAATGTATGTAACATATATAGTCCCTACACGTACCTGCTTAAGTAGCAGTGTATGGCTCCTTTATATATTTATATGAATGTTGCTTAGCGTTTGGCTACCAGTTCTGCAATTTTTACGATGGTCATCATGGCCTTTTCCATAGATTGTACGGGGACAAACTCGTAGCGGCTGTGGAAGTTGACGCCTCCGGCAAAGATATTGGGGCAGGGGAGTCCCTTGAAAGATAGCTGTGCGCCATCTGTACCTCCTCGGATGGGCTTGATTTCGGGCTCTACACCAACCTCGCGCATAGCTTGGCAAGCAATGTCGATGACATACATGATGGGCTCAATCACTTCACGCATGTTTGAATATTGGTCGGTAAGCTCCATGGTTACTATGTCAGCGCCATATTTGTCGTTAAGTCCCTTTACGCATGCTTGTAGCAGTTCTTTGCGCTTTCTGAATATGTCGGCGCTGTGGTCGCGCACGATGATGCTGATGGTTGTTTCCTCAACGCCGCCCTTGATGCCTACGATGTGGTAGAAACCTTCGTATCCTTCGGTGCTCTCGGGGGTCTCATTCTTGGGGAGTAGCTGTATGAATTCTGTAGCTACGCGCATAGAGTTGAGCATTTTGTCCTTGGCATAGCCAGGATGTACGTTGCGTCCCTTGATGGTGATGCGTGCTGCTGCAGCATTGAAGTTCTCGTATTCCAGTTCACCCACTTCACCGCCATCCATGGTGTAGGCCCAGTCACAGCCAAACAATTTGACGTCAAATTTATGAGCGCCTAGACCAATCTCTTCATCGGGGTTGAAGCCGATACGAATCTTTCCGTGTTCAATCTCGGGGTGTGCTTGTAGGTAGGCGATGGCCGATACGATTTCTGCTACACCAGCTTTATCATCGGCGCCCAATAGAGTGTGTCCGTCAGTTACGATGAGGTCGTTTCCTACGTAACGCAGCAACTCGGGAAATTCTGAGGTAGAGAGTATCGTATGATCTTCGGATGAAAGAACGATGTCGGTACCATTGTAGTTCTCTACGATACGCGGGTTTACATTCTTGCCTGTTACATCGGGGCTGGTATCCACATGGGCGATAAAACCTATGGTGGGGAGTGTACGAGTTGTATTGGCGGGAAGTGTGGCAAAGAGGTATCCGTATTCGTCAAGTGTGATATCCTCGAGTCCCATTTCTTCCAACTCTGTGCGGAGCATTTTAACGAACTCCATTTGTCCGGGTGTACTAGGGGTAACGCCAGCCTCGTCGGCTGATTGGGTGTCAATGCGCACATAGCGCAAGAATCTATTTACTAAATCCATGATAGTTGCTTTTTTTTGATGCGCTAAGATACTACATCTTTGGCAGACGTGAAAATATTGGACTGATTTTTTTGAATTTGTTAGCATTGTTCTCTGTGTAGCTGTAGGGTAGCTCAGTAGCGCTTCAAGAACTTTTAAGTATATTCTATATTCTTTTTCGGGATTTTTGTTTAATTTCGCCGTCGATTCATAAACGAACCAATAAAACATAATAGTAAAAGGTATGAAAAAGATTTCTTTCTTGATGGCGGCGCTTGTGATGCTTGCCGCATGCAACAATGTAACAAAAAAGAGTGAGGTAGTAGATGAAGTGGTTGAGGCTCCCGTAAAGGATACTATTGTGTATGAGCATGAGTATCTGGTAAAGGTTGGAGACATGGCTCCTGATTTTACGCTGAAATATACCGATGGAACAGAGTTTACTCTTTCGGCATTGCGTGGTAAGGTGGTGATGTTGCAGTTTACGGCCAGTTGGTGTGGAATCTGCCGTGGCGAGATGCCTCATATCGAGAGCCGCATTTGGCAGCCTCATAAGGATAATGCTGACTTTGTATTGGTAGGTGTCGATCGTGAGGAACCGCGTGAAGTGGTAGAGGAGTATACAGCCAAGTTGGGCACTACCTATCCGATGTTGCTCGACGATAAGGGCGATGTGTTTGCGAGCTATGCAGTGCGCAAGTCGGGAATTACACGCAATGTACTTATCGATCGAGATGGTCGTATCGTTAAGCTTACCCGTCGCTTTGAGGAGGCTGAATTTAATGACTTGGTAGCTACTATTGATAGTTTGCTGGCAAAGTAATTTTGTACAAATATACAATATAAGATAGGGGTGATTTCTGTACGGAATCACCCCTGTATATTTGTATGTGTGTATGTGTTGTAATGGATTGTACGATAATTGAATAGGAGTATTCTTGTAAAGTGTATTTTATGATTGTATTACGATGGGTGGAAGTACTAATTGTGAGGTTATTTTTTTGGTGTCTATATGTACAAAAAAGAAGAGAGAGATTTGCTATAAAACAAATCTCTCTCTTCTTCTGAGCCTCTTGTCGGATTCGAACCAACGACCCCGAGATTACAAATCACGTGCTCTGGCCAACTGAGCTAAAGAGGCGGGTGGGTAAGCAATCTATATCGCGCCGCTACGACCTAATACCTTTGCTGCGATCAAGCCCTGGAGGGTTCAAAGGGAGCTGGCCGTATAGGACTTACCCATTTTGCGGGTGCAAAGTTAGTGCAAGGCGAGCGAAAAACCAAATTTTTATTAGAGTTTTTCCGAGCCGCAGTCTAATTTCTTTCTGTTGTATAGGAAAAAGGTATGACTTTTTACTTATGCAATATCTATAATAAATTCTGCCGGCGAATCGCTTCGGCGGCAGAAAAAGAAATGGCATTATCAGAAAAACAGAACAAGAAAGAGTTGTTATCTTCATTAAAAGCTGAATTGTGTCATCACGCTTACACGCTGTGCCCAACGGCCCTCTCCGTTTGTGTTTTGGCGTTTACCGAGATTGTATTCGCCACCCACTTGTATACGGGGAGTGATGTTCCAAAATAGGTTGAGGGCGCTATACAGACCGTATCTGTATGTTGTGGGTGCTTGCTCATGTTCGGGGAGGTAACGTAGCTGTCCGAAGGTGAGTCCGGTGAATAGGTTGGGCGTGAAGTGGTATTGGGCGGCTCCATACCAACCGAATAGGCGTGGTGCATACATGGTGCCTGCTTTGTCGGGGTTGTCTATTAGGTCGTAGTTGCCCATCATGAGGTCGCCAGTGAGGCTGCTGATTCCACTGCCGTAGTTACCCATGAAATACAATGTGAGGGGTTTGAAGGGGCGCATCACAGAGCTTAGTTGTATTCCCCAGCCAATCTCATTGCGATTTTCTGAGACTACGAGGTCGCGATAGGGTAGCACACGCATGATACCGGCCAAGCGTACATGTTGGTTGGGTGCCCATTCGTATTGGCTGAAGGCGGCAATGTTGGGAAACCAGTCGTTGATGGCTTGTGTGGTAGTGCCATTGGCTCCTACGAATGATTGGGGCATCTCCACCGAAGCGGCCATGATCCAATCTTTACGTATGTTGTGCATCCAGCGCACGAGTACGGCAGTGGTGCTCACATAGGCGTTGGGACCTTGTCCGTCGACGAGAAGAGGTTCGGCCAACGGGTCACTGAAGGTGGAGTGAGCATATCCGATGGTCCAGTCTTTGACCGTAGCATAGGCCTTCTTGAGCAAGAAATCGCGCTGGTTGTATCCGTCGTAGTTGGCCTCTATATAGAGTTGGTAGTCACCTATCTGCGCATTGTGACCCAGCACTCGGAAATAGAGTGCGGTACCGGCAGGTGTTGATCCGAGCCACTTTTCGCGTAACGGATTCTTTGGTATGGCTATGTTGTATGGGATGAATCCATTGTTGGGCATAGCTCCGTTCCAGTCGTACCAACCGCGCATGCGGACTACACCACCTAAGCCCATCACGAAATTGGCGTCGCGACTCATGAAGAGGAAGTAGGGTGCACGCGGGTCTTGCGCGTTGCGGAACTGGTCGTAGTAGAAGATATCGAGCAGGGCACGTTCATCGCTTGGTGATGGTTTCTCGCCTTCGCCTAAGTATTCTATACGATGCGTGCTTTTGAGCGAGTCTATGTATTGCTCTACTCGCGTCTGAGGACGTTCTTGTGCTTGGGCCGATGCGATGGCTGCTGAGGTTAAGCCTACAAGAATAAAGGTCTTGGATTTCATACATTATCTGCTTTTTCATTCAGACATTATAACATCCTGGCCAATGGAATGTTCAGTGTCTGCAGTAGTAAAAAGCAGATGAGGTGTACTCGCTCTATTGTTTTTCTTTGCGCTTCTTGTAGAGCTGGTATGAGTTGAATATGTTATGCCATACGCTATAGAATCCGCCAGCAATCGCTGTTATGGGTGTGAGGAAGGTGTAGGCCATCCAGATGGCAAATACGGTATTCTTCTGTCCCATAGCCTGTCCGGCAGCTATATGGTCGCCCGATGGGTGTCCGAAGTAGCGGCCTACATAGAATTGTATCCAGCAGCATACGAGTGCGACGATGGCAATGCCGAGTAGGGTGATCACGGGTACGTGGCTATGTGCGATAGAGCGTGTGGTGACGCCAATAGCCATGGTGAGTGCCACGGTCCATAGGTAGAAAGCCGTGTCGCCCGTGTTTTGTAGTCGTCGGGCAAGTCGTGGCATCGTGTAGCGGATGGTCCAAGCCAACATCAATGGGAATATCAGTGTGGGGAATACGCGACGTAGTACAAGCAAGAAGGTACTGATGAATGTCTGTCCCTCGTGCGGATTGACGAGTGGTACGATGATGGGGATGAATAGTGCTGCGGCGAGGTTGATAAGGAGTATGTAGCTGGTCAGGTGTGCCGCATTGCCGCCCAACTTGGCGCATACGACTGCTGCAGCACATGCCGTGGGGCAGATGAAGCAGACCATGGCACTCTCGATAAGGAGGCGGCTCGCGGTGTGTGGAAAGAGTAGGAGTAGACCAGCCATCAAGGCAAAGAGTCCTACTTGGATCAATAGCAGCCATACATGCCAACGGCAAGGCTTCAATTCTGAGGGACGAATCTTGCAGAAGGTGATAAACAGCATGCCGAAGATGAGCGCAGGTTGCAGGGTACCTATGATACGCTGCATGAGAGCGCCTGTACCTTCGGGGAGTGGTAGGGCTGCATATATGAGGTATGATATGACGCCCAACACCATTGATATGGGTAGCGCCCAGTTCTTGTAGAATCGTAGGAGAAATTTCATTGCTTTATTTAAGTTTCTCAAGTTCAACTTTCAGGAGATAGAGGAGTTAAAGGGAGATATCGCTTTGCGCTTGGGGAGTTAAATGCCAATAGTTTAGTACATCGCGTACAAACATTTGGCCTTTATCTCCTTTTATCTTCATTTTTTACATTTACTACCCGTTTTCGCGCCTGCGAAAGTTGAGTCATTAATATAAAGGTAAAGGCTGCATTTAGCGTGCAGCCTTTACTATGGATAGGGTTTTCTTTATACGAGGTGTGCTATGAGCTCTTCGCGGTCGCCATGCAGCATGTCGATGACAGGAATCTCAATCATGGTGTAGGCTCCCGGTTGTTGGCGCATGGTGGCACGAGCCACGTTCACAAGCACTTGGCTGGTAAGCGCGGGATTGTTGATGCGCATGTTGAACTCAAACAACTGGTTCTGTGTTACGCCTGATACGCCCTTGCGAGTGAGGTTTACACCATGACCCATGTCCTTCAAATCGTCTACGCAAGGTACCTGCATTACGTGTGTCTCGTCGTTGACGAAGTAGGCATCAGCTTTGATGGCAGCAGCAACCTCATTGAAGTTGTATCCCTCCTTAAGTTCGATGTATACCATGCGGCGATGGATGCCTGTGCCCACGGGGATGGTCATTGAAAGAGCATCCTTCACTCCTTCAATGGCTTTTACGGCTACGGTATGTCCCATGCTCATGCCAGGACCGAAGTTGGTGTAGCTGATACCTTTGGGAGCAAGGCTCTGCATCAAGGTGCGCACGATAGAGTCGCTTCCCGGATCCCAACCTGCCGAGATGATGGCCACGGTGCCATGTTCCTTGGCTGCAGCATCCAATGAACGGCGCAGGTCAACAATCTTGCTGTGAATATCGAAACTGTCCACCGTGTTGATACCCAATGACAGACACTCCAAAGCGTATTGCTCAACGCTACGTGTAGGGGTCGCAAGGATAGCTACATCTACATCGTTGAGTTCGCTGATGTGTTTCACTACGGTGTAGTCGCTGAGTTCGGCGGGTTTGTCGGCGTCTCCGCTGCGGCGTACTACGCCAGCCACCTCCATATCGGGTGCAGCCTCTAAAGCTTGCAATGCATATTTGCCAATGTTGCCATAACCAACAATGGCTACTCTAATTTTCTTCATTGATCAAATTGATAAAATGTTCTAAAAAACGACACAAAAGTACGCAAAAAATATGAATAATAACATTCGCTTGCGGCAAAATGTTATCCTTGCTGGCAATTTGCCTGTTGTTTTGCTTCTCTGAAAGCGTTTGGGTAGGGGGTATAAAAAAAGAAGGTCGTCATCTCGACGACCAATCTTCCAACTTTAAAAATCTAATACCATGAAAAACACATTGCAAAGGTACGGCTTTTTTCTGTATCTGCAAACGATTTGTGATAAAAAAGTGTTTTTACGACACTTTTTAACACATTTTCTCGTGTTTTGCTATCTTGAGTGATGCTTTTTGGTGCTTTTTGTGGAAAATGTCTTTTTGAAGAGTGCAGCCTTGTGCTTGACGGCTCGTTGTTATCTGGTGTGATATATAATGCCTCGAGTGATTTAAAAAAAGAAGGTCGTCATCTCGACGACCAATCTTCCAACTTTAAAAATCTAATACCATGAAAAACACAGTGCAAAGGTACAGCTTATTTCTGAATCTGCAAGTGCTTGCGAAAATAAAAAGTGTTGTTTTGACACTTTTTGGTAGTAGTCCTATGTTTTTAACAAAAAAAGCACGGGTGCTCCGTGCTTTTTGTATTGTAGATATTGCATTTTATACGTTTTGTAACGTCTTGATGTGTTGTGTGTTATTCAACGTATAGCACCAATCCTTTGAGGTACTCACCTTCGGGATGGTAGATGCTCACGGGATGATCGGCAGGCTGGGTGAGTTGGTGTAAGATACGCACTCTGCGTCCCGACATGGCTGCTGCGGTGAATACAGCTGTGCGGAAATTGTCCTTTGTCACTACCTGTGAGCAAGAGAAGGTGAAGAGTATACCACCCGGACGTATTTTCTCGAAAGCCTTGGCGTTGAGCTTGCGGTAACCCATGAGAGCATTGCGCAAGGCATCCTTGTGCTTAGCAAAGGCGGGTGGGTCAAGGATGATGAGGTCATACTGGTCGCCCATACGGTCGAGGTACTTGAAGGCATCCTCGGCAAAGGCCTCATGGCGAGCATCGCCAGGGAAGTTGAGCTCTACGTTGGCACGTGTGATATCGATGGCACGTGATGATGAGTCTACAGAGTGTACCTGCTCAGCTCCGCCACGCATGGCATAGAACGAGAATCCGCCTGTGTAGCAAAACATGTTGAGCACCTTGCGTCCTTTGGCATAGTGCTCGAGCAGGGCACGGTTTTCGCGTTGGTCTACGAAGAATCCCGTCTTCTGTCCGCCCAGCCAGTCTACATGGAATTTCAGTCCGTTCTCCACCGCAATATCGCTTGCTGTGGCCAGTCCGCCCTTGAGGAATCCGTTGCCGCCATCCTCAGAAGCCTTGTAGGCCAATGTGTTTTCAGACTTATAGTAGATGTTGTCGATGATGCCCTCCATCACTTCGCCCAGTGCGTCGGCTATCTCGTGGCGGCTCACGTGCATGCCTACCGAGTGTGCCTGCATCACGGCTGTGCGGTCGTATACGTCGATGACGAGTCCAGGCAATCCGTCGCCCTCACCATGTATGAGGCGGAAAGCGTTGGTTAATTCTGATTTCTGATTTTCCCATTGGGGGAATATGCTTTTGCGCACGCCGTATGCTGCGCTGAGGCGTTGCTTCCAGAAGTCGCGGTCGATGGTGATATCGTCGAATGAGAGCACACGCACGGCAATACTGCCAATTTGTATGTGTCCGACTGCCAAAAATTTGCCATCGGCACTGAGTACGCGCACTACGTCACCCTCTTCGGGACGTCCGTCGATGTGATGGATAGCGCCCGAGAATACCCAGGGGTGGAAACGTCCGAGTGACTCTTCTTTTCCTTTCTTTAGATGTACTGTCTTATACATGTTTTTTTAATGCTGAATGCTGAATGTTGAGTGATGAAAGTTGAATGATGAATGATGAAAGTTTGCCTTCCAACTGCTTCGCTAAACTCTAAACCCTAAACCCTAAACTCTAAAC
>JAFZFZ010000034.1 GCA_017557005.1 Bacteroidaceae bacterium
GACGCTCATTCGCGTCGGCGGCGAAGCCGACAAGCGCGGGCAAAGCGACGCGCCTTTTGCGAGATTCGCGAGATTCGCGTGAGGATAATTGGCTGATTTCATGATGACAGAATACGCAATCTTCGTAGATTTTTCTGATGCGTCTGCCCTGATATATACTCTCAGGAAAGAGAGAAGGTAGATGCGTATAAATCGGTATACTACAATTGATGGAAATAATGTAGTATGTGATCAGGCAGCAGAGAGGAATGCAAGATGTACATATAATCGCGCAACAGGCGCTCGGGATGAAAGGGTGTCTCCTCATAGAAGATGAGTTCTGCCGAATTGCATCCATAGACTTCACCTTTGCGATAGGCATTGAAGAGAGCATATGGCTGATATATGTTCCCAAGATCAGCCAATGCCATACGTTGGCGGCTATTATTGTATCGGATAAACCAATAATCGGCTTGCTCGCCACAATCAAGTACTGTTTCGAAGGCGAGAGGCACGGAACCACTCTTGGTATTATCATCAAACACATAGCGTCCCCCCGCATCGGCCACAAGCTGAGCCATCGTGCTACGACCTCCGGGAACATACCAGGCAGAGCCTATCATTGTATCAAAAAGTACCGTTGGGCGACACTCAAGTTCGATACTATCGGTGAGAGTCTTAAGGGATTTATATTCGGCCTCTATTGCTGCAAATAGAGAATCAGCCACATGAGCCTTACCCACAAGGCGTCCATAGAGACGCATCCATTCGGCACGTCCAAGAGCTGAAGTCTCCATATAATCGGCGCATTGAACGATGGGGACACCCAACGATTCGAGATTACCATAGGTGCTGGCATTTTCATAGGGTGACAATAAGATCAAATCAGGATTGAGGGCAATGATACGTTCCCGATCAGGTGTCATGGCACTACCAAGATCTTGAATACGTCCATCGTGCAAAGCTTCCCTCAGATGTGAATTTGCTATATACTCCGTTTCACATATCCCCGCAATAGCATCGATAGCGCCCAACTCTTCGAGCAGACTGGCATGAGTAGTGGTAAAGATTGCAATATGATGATAGGATGATGCAGCATTCGACTCGGGAATAACAAACTTCTGCAATAGCTTTCCCTCTTTCCATGGATTACTTATCTGAACCTCAGTGTAGCCTGCATGTTCGATAAGTCGTAAATATTGGGCATGACGAAGTTCTAACGTATCAGCATCAGAAGATGTGACATGCTGTCTGCCACGACATGAAGGAAATTGGGTAAGTGAAAATATCACAAAGAGAAGGAATAGAAGTTTGCGCATACATTATAGATTGATTGTTAGTGACGCCCTAAACTGACGACCTGGCATTGGATAGTATTGAATTATCTGATATTGAGCATTCGTGAAATTGATTGCCTCCAAGCGAATGGTGCACTGCATCTCATGTATAGGGAAGCTACGCGAGAGCGTCATCGTATGCTCGGCATAGGGAGCAAGGCGATAACGTGCAATCTGCTCGGCCATACTATAGCGTTCGCCCGCCCACAGAGCAGAATAGCCTACATCAAACCAAGGCATATCAATCAGCACACGAGCACTACCACTATGCTTGGGAGTATATGGGAGCTGGCAACCATAGCTCTGCGATTGAGCATCGGTTACATCAATGGCATGTTGCAACGTATATCCTGCGCCAAAAGAAAATGACAGATAGGGAGCTACGCAAATTTGCCCATCGACAACGGCATCAAGTCCACCAATGTGCACACGGCCATAGTTGGCCATACGCCACACATAAGTAGAAGGAAATGCCACAATCTTATCCTTCACCCGATTGAAATATCCATCAGCCGTAACTGTCAAAGAACTAAGCACGCCCCACTGAGGCACCTGCCACGTAACACCCATATTATACTCATTGGCTGATTCGGGGCGCAAACTCCTATTACCGCTACGCAGATAATAGAGTTCATTGAAGGTGGGCATGCGAAAGGTATTCTTATACAGCACACGAAGATAGAGCGGTATATCATCAAACGGACGGAGCGAAGCGCTTATTGAAGGCATACACTTTGCCGTATTCGGCGAACGTCCTACGATTGGTGAATGTTCGCTAACAACGGTTCCAAGCAACATTCCCTTTGCATGGAACCAATGATTACGATATTGCGCTTGCAGAGCGGTAAGCGAGGTGAATCGTTTAGGGAAAGGGCATGAGGGAAGATTACTCGATAAGGTGTTGACAAATCCATCCTCGGCCAACGAGAAAGTCCACTCCGTGGTTGGACGATAGAGCAGCGTAGCCTGAGCATAATATTCATGTTGCAAGTTCTCGTCGACCTGACTTCCGCCCTCGTACTTAACATTCGTGTCGGTATACCGATTCCATCCATAAGTATATTTGAGTGCCGACTGCAACTGCCATTGAGCGTTCCAGAGCTTTGAATAGCGGGCTTGAGCAAAGAGGTTGCGATCGGCGAGACGTTCAGTACTATGGCTATTGTAAAGAATTACGGCGCCAGGCAATCCTCGCTCCGAAGCATAAGAATATAGTTTAGTATCAAGCTGCCCTCCTTTGCTGAATACATGATGCAGTTCCCATTCACCTTGCAGCTGAGTAACATCCGTATTGGAACGCTGCTCTGTAGAAACCTTCGTACCATTGACCAACTGATAAGGGTAACGCCCATGCGAATAGGAAGAAGCATAACTTACTCCCGTCCAGGTATTCTCTCCCAACTTAAAGCATACATTGCCCGAAGGTTCCACATAGCCAAAGGAACCCACTTGCCAACGCTCTTCAACCACATAGCGTTTGCGGGTCCATTCAGGGCGACGACTGCTCATACTGACCAAACCGCCAGAAGCTAAAGCTCGCGCTGTTGACAACATATCATCAGACTGCCCCACATGAAGGGTAATACTGCCCAATCCGTTGGTTGCAAAACGTCCAAGATCAATCTGCCCTGCCATACAATTGCCCACCACCACTCCATCGTAGCTCACGGCTGTATGTGTAGCTCCAAGACCTCGCACCGATACGGTTTTTAGTCCGCCTATACCACCATAATCCTTCACACTGACTCCTGCAAAGTGGCGCATTGCATCAGCTGCGGTATGGGTTGCAAGGGCAGCAAAGTCGTCGCTATGCATCTGTTGCATAGGAGCAACAGATGCTACCTCCTTGGCCAACAAGCGTGCAGTAATCTCCACTTCTGCAATAGAACGTACCGAATCAGCCTCTTGTGCTTGAATTGCAAGAGGGAGCAAAGCGAAGAACGCAAATAAGCCTATAATGGCTTTGTTCAAATTCCTATCCACAATGATGTAAAGGTAACGCAAAAAAACGATTATCCGAAGATTCGGCACATTTATTTGCAAATTCGACACCTGTTTTTGATATTTATTGCCTATCTGTCTATTTTTCTCGAAGCTTTGTTGTACCTTTGTACTAAAGCACAATTACACGTATGCTAAGTAAAGAAGAACAAATGCATTTAGTATCACTGCTGAAACACGAGGTTGTTCCAGCAATTGGATGTACCGAACCGGTAGCCGTAGCCTTATGCGCTGCACGTGCTGCTGAAAAGATAGGAGCACTACCCGAAAAGGTAGAAGTAGAACTCAGCATGAACGTGCTGAAGAATGCGATGGGAGTAGGTATTCCCGGCACAGGCATGATAGGACTTCCCATTGCTATCGCTTTGGGTATGATTGTCGGTAAAAGCGACTATAAGTTAGAGGTGCTCAAGGATGTCACCCCAGAAGCCGTAGAGCGCGGAAAGAAGTATATCGACGAGTCTCGCATTAGCATACGCCTGAAGGAGGATGCACCCGATGGACTTTACATTAGAGTATGCGCCTACTCAGAGGACCGCACCGAAACAGCCATTATCTGCGGAGAGCATACACGTTTCGTGGAGGAAAACGACATCAAGAGTTCTCAAGTAGAGACCTCGGCCTCAGCCAACGATAAGGGAACAAACGAAAAACTTACCCTCCGACGTATCTATGATTTCATCTGCGAAGTACCCCTTGAGGAGATTGCCTTTATTGAGGAATCAGCCAAGATGAATATGAAAGCTGCCGAGCAATCACTTGCCACCAACTATGGTCATAAGGTAGGCAACATGCTCAATAATGAGAACAATCGTCCGATGGTAGGTGATGGCACACTGACACACGTCATGGCCTACACCTGCGCAGCTTGTGATGCTCGCATGTCGGGAGCCCCCATACAAGTAATGTCTAATTCGGGAAGCGGCAACCAGGGTATCGCAGCCACTGTCCCCGTAGCCATCTATGCTCGAGATCATCAGATAGATCATGAAACCTTCGTTCGCGCACTCGCACTGAGTAATCTCACAGCCATCTACATCAAGCAAAGCCTGGGACGTCTGTCGGCCCTATGTGGATGCATCGTAGCCTCTACAGGTTCATGCTGTGCCATTACCTATATGATGGGCGGAACATTCCAGCAGATTGGTTTCGCCGTTAAAAACATGATTGCTAATCTCACTGGCATGATTTGTGATGGCGCAAAACCGGGATGTTCGCTTAAGATTTCAAGTGGAGTTGGAACTGCCATGCTATCAGCCATGCTTGCCATGCAAAACAGCAATGTCAGCAGCCTTGAGGGCATCATTGATGAGGATGTAGACCGTAGCATACACAACCTCACCAGCATTGGGCGCGAAGCGATGCAAGAGACCAATCGAATGGTGGTAGATATCATGACAAGTAAATAATCGCCCTACACTATATAAAAGTAGAAAAAGCGTAAAGCAAGAACTTACGACACTTCACATTTGTTGTATATCTACATATAACTTACAAAAACAACTATACTACCATGATGCGAGAAAAAACCATCGAGAAGACAATCAAAGGGATCATAGCCAAAGAGATGACGATAGATGCAGACAGTATCACACGCGACACAAATCTCGTAAACGACTTGAATGCCGACTCTATGAGCATTGTTAACATTGTGACAGCCATCGAATCTAAATTCAAAATCGTTTTCCCCGATGACTCCAAGATTACCTACGATGGCTACACGCTGCAATTCCTCATCGATGGTGTAAGTAGTGCTCTGAAAGAGAAAAGCGCGAAAGGTGTACTGCCACGCACACGTAAGGCTAAAGTGTCTGGAAGCTGAGCAACAGCCAAAGATTCATCTATATTCCTATTATATAAAAAAGGCTTGGATACCCAAGCCTTTTTTATGTTCTATATGACACACGACTATTACTCGCCGTCCTTCTCTTCCAATGCACGAATCTTCTTCAATACTACCTCAGCATCAGCCTTCAACTTTTCCATCTTACGTTGCATCTCTGCAACCAGACTATTTCCACTTTTGCTTGATGAGGTAAGGAAACCAAGGTTGTTGGCATAAGTCTTAATCTCATTACACATGTTATCATATGCTCTCAGCAGACGCTCGCGTTCACGAGCCACATTCATACCCTCCTTGATTGAATCCTTGAAACGTGCAATCTTCTTGGATGCTTCGCTCGCATGAAGCGCATCGAACAAACGATCGATGATTGCTTTATACTGCTTATACACCTTATCTTTATCACGGAAAGGCACATGACCAATGCCATTCCATTCACGAATAAGTTCGTGCATCTTGGCAACAGCCTCTTCTGACAAATGTTCGGGATCGATTGCCGACAGAGCAGCGATGACCTCTTTCTTCTTCGCCAGGTTCTGCTGTTCTTCTGTACGTTGCGATGATCCAGCCGCCTTACGCTTTTCGAAGAATGCGTCACATGCTGTAATAAAGCGTTTCCACACCACATCAGAGTGCTTCTTTGCTACAGGACCTATCGTTTTCCACTCACGTTGCAATGCTCCAAGTTTATCGGATGTAGCCTTCCAGTCAGTACTATCCTGCAAAGCCTCAGCTTGCTCACACAATGCAATCTTTTTCTCAAGATTAACAGCAAGGTTATCCTTCATTCCCTTGAAGAAATCTGCTTTGCGGGCAAAGAAAGCATCACAAGCTGCACGGAAGCGCTCAAAAACCTTAGCATTCATCTTCTGCGGAGCAAATCCGATGGTCTTCCACTCCTCCTGCATTGCAATGACCTCTTGGGTCTTGTCATTCCAGAGTGTATAATTAGTAAGAGCAGCGAAGTCGATAGCCTCCACCTTTTCGCATATCGCGGTTTTCTTTTCCAGATTCTCAGTCTCTCTATTCTTCAAATCTTCGAAATGCTGTTGATGGCGCTTGTTTACAACTGAAGAAGCTGTCTTAAAGCGATTCCAAATCTCGTCGCGCAATTCACGTGCAACAGGACCTATCTCGCGATATTCTTGGTGCAACTTCTGCAACTGATGAAATGCGGAAACCACATCAGCCTCATCAGCCAAGCGTTCTGCAGCCTCACAAAGGCGAGTCTTAGCTTCAAGATTCTTCTTGAAATCATACTCACGGAATTCTATATTGAGTTTTAGAATGTCGTAAAACTGTTCAGTCAGTATCTGATAACGCTTCCAAAGATCTGTTTGCTTTGTAGCAGGCACGTTACCCACATTCTTCCACTCTTGTTGCAAAGCCTTGAAGTCATTATAGGAAGCATGCTCCTTATCAGCATTGTCAACCATCGCTTGAATACGGTTCAATATTGCCTCTTTTTTCAAGAAGTTCTCCTCCAAAGCTCGCTCTATTTCACGCTGTTGCTCGGCACGTTTATCTTTAATAATCGCCATTACAGCTTTATATTCATCTTCCTCGGTTGTATCAGGTTTGAAGGTCTCAAGCTCATAGCCATTCGCTATATGCGCCTCCTTAGCCTCTTCTACTGCAGCACGATGCTGCTTATAGAATTGTTGCTTAAGGCTATCAAGTTCCTCCTTCGATGCTGCCAAAGGATCCTCTGCAAGTTCTTTCACTCTTGCAATAATCTCTGCACATGAAAGAGCCGATACCTCCTCCTGGCTTGTCTGGTCAACAACTTGTTGTTCCGTAGCTTCGTTTTGAATCAAAACGTTCTCTTCTGTTGTAGGCTTCTGCAAAGCTGCATCAGCCTTAGGATCGTGCGTGTCCGTCATTTTTTCGTATTTTTAATTGTTACACGGTACTATTCATCAATATAGTCGGCAAATAAAACAATTTATAATGATAAAAACTAATTTTTTGCCAGATATTTTCTCCCTACCCTGTCAAAACAAGGGCGCAATCACTTATCTTGATAGAAACGAATATAGTCTATCTCATAACGCAACGGATACTTCTCAGGAGCGGGATCACCACCATGCTGACCACCAATAGCCAGATTAAGCAAAAAGTATTGGGGTGTATGGAAAGGATTCTTACCCTCACCGTAAGTTCCATTGATAGTCTTTGACAAGTCTATATCATTGAGCAACTCATCATCGAGATATATACGCAGATATTCGGGTTGCCACTCCATGCGCCACACATGAAACTTTTGTTCCCAATCTGGATCAAGATCAGTAAAATGGGTGAAAGGAATAGCCTTCGAGTTCCATACCGCCTGATTATTATCGTTTCCCCAAGCAGCATTGGCTAAGATATGAGGCACATCATTGATTCGATAATATTCCATCACATCTATCTCACCACATGAGGGCCAATGCCATTGGCTTCCCAGTGTCCAAATAGCAGGCCAAGCGCCTTCAAGCACTGGAATGCGGGCACGAACCTCAAGCGTTCCATAAAGGAATTCGCGTTTGCCACGAGTATTGACCGATGCCGATGTATATTCCGCATACTCGCGCTGTTGTCTCCAATCGGGACGACGGCGGCGAGGACTATTGGGATTAGAATTGTCGACCTTTACATAATTAGGATTCTTCACTTGCTCGTGACGTGCTGTGATAATAAGGCATCCGTCACGACAAATCGCATTATCTTCTTGATACCACTGCAGTTCGTAGTTGCGCACAAAGCCATGTTCGAAGTTCCAATCCGATTCGTTGAGCGGACCTGCAATATCAAACTCATCACTCCATACCAAAGTGCGCTCCGTCTGAGCAGTACATAGGCTCGACATCGCTACAAGCAGCGACAATAGACATAAAATTCTTTTCATAGTCGTTAGAATTTTCTTGAACAAAAAAGACGGAGCACAACATAGTGAGCTCCGTCCTCTTATAATAGATGATTAGTTGTTGTCAATATAGCGCACCATTTCACATGCAGCAAGGAGGAAGGCACCCACACCAAAGTTTGAAGTAGAGTTGGTATCAACCACCTGTCCGGGAATAGCACGCTCACCAATAGGCTGTACATAACCCACACGACCATCGGACTGCAAAGCAACAGTGCTCAAGTATGTCCAAGCCTTCTCTACAGTAGGCCAATACTCATCTTTGCTAAGATAGCCATTGTTAATACCCCACAAAAGGCCATAAGTAAAGAATGCAGTACCACTGGTCTCAGGACCGGGAGCATGATCCTTATCGAGCATACTACGTGTCCAATAGCCCTCAGGTTGCTGATAGTTCTTTACAGCCTCAGCCATCTTGGTATAAATCTGGATATACTCATCGCGATGAGCATCATCAGCAGGAAGATCCTTCAAAACCTTTGCGAAACCTGCGAGCACCCAACCATCGCCACGTGCCCAAAAGTCCTTACCACCATTGTTGCTGGTATGATGGGGATACACATACTTAGCATCACGATAGAAAAGACCTGTTTCTTCATCGTACATAATGCTTTGCGCATATTTGAAATATTCGTACAACTTATCCAAGTAGAGTTGGTTACCTGTGATATGATACATTTTTGTCATGACAGGCATTACCATATAAAGTCCATCGGCCCACCACCAATAATCATTCTTCGGAGTGCTCATCTGATACTCCATCACCTCACGGGCACGAGCAATCTTCATTGTATCGGGCTCCAGATTATAAAGGTCTGCATAAGTCTGGAAGCAAATCTGCCAGTCGCCAAAAAGCACATACTCCGGACGCTCGCCGTATGAATAGCGCCACTCCTCTTTATTGGTATTAGTAGCACCCCAATAACGGTTATGTTCAGCCCAACGCTTGGTGTAAGCAAGCTGTTCCTCATTGCCTGTAAGGAAATACACCTCCATATTACCTGTATGGTAGGCGGCATTATCCCAGAAAGGACGTGTCTCAGGCTTATTATTGGCTTGCCAATAGTTATTCACTTTGTCGATGATGCTCAGCACCTCGTCTTTGTTGGGAGTTGTAGAAGCGCAACTCATCATCAGCACAGCTAATGTAAAGAGAATAGATGTTTTTTTCATATCGTATTATTTGTATTTGTGTTCGTTATCGGACAAAGATAGTGTAATTTAATAGAAGAACCAAATTTAGGTGGACGAAAGTAGCAATCAATAGAGCTTTCATGCAAAGCTTCTTACTGTAATCAATAAAAAGACGACATTCTTACAATCAGACACGCCCACAATGCACATACCGTTTGTTCGTAGCACTTTTACGATAAATCCTTAATATACTTGTAGCCGCCATGAAATATTCATGCAAGTTTGACATTATTCGCTTGTTTATTCGTACTTTTGCAATTTATTTGTATTTATATCCAAAAACATGACAAATCAGACCTCATATAGCAAGACTCCCTCAGCATGGCTATCACTGTTACCCATAGCCATACTTGTTGCACTACTCGCGCTCACCATCTACATATTCGGCAGCGATGCTCTCGGTGGCGGAAGCCAAATTTCTCTCTTACTGGCAACAGGTGTATGTGTTCTCATAGGTATGGGAGTATTGCGCAAGCCTTGGGCAGACTTCGAAGAGGCCATGGTGCGAAATATCAGCGGAGTAGGTACTGCCATTATCATCCTACTCATTATTGGCGCCTTATCTGGAGCCTGGGTGGTAAGCGGAGTAGTACCTACACTCATTTACTATGGCATCCAAGTGATACACCCCGACTTTTTCCTACTCTGCACCTGTATAATATGTGCTATTGTATCTGTCATGACGGGTAGTTCATGGACCACAATTGCCACCATAGGTATTGCGCTGATGGGTATAGGAAAAGCACAAGGCTTCAGCGAAGGCTGGATTGCGGGTGCCATTATCTCAGGAGCCTATTTCGGAGACAAGGTATCCCCCTTGTCCGATACGACCGTACTCGCCTCTTCTTCCACAGGGACACCCCTATTCACACACATCCGATACTTGATGTATACGACTGTGCCTTCAATGATAGTAGCACTGATTATCTTTGGCATAGCAGGTCTGTCTCACGAAGCCTCTGACACATCGCATATAGCTCTATTTACTGACACTATTGCCAGTAAATTCCACATCACCCCATGGTTATTGCTTGTACCCATCATCACAGGCATTCTTATTGCCAAGCGCGTATCCTCTATCATTACTCTCTTCATCTCTACACTATTGGCAGTAATATGCGCTGTTATTTTCCAGCCAGAACTGCTTATAGAGGTGGCAGGCAATATGGGAAACGATTGGATTGAGAGTGTAAAGGGTGCTTTCATGATGCTTTTCGGATCTACGAACCTTGAAACCGGCAACATCGAGGTAAACGATCTGATTTCCACACGCGGCATGGCCGGCATGATGGATACCATCTGGCTTATCATATGTGCCATGTGCTTCGGAGGAGCCATGACTGCTGGCGGTATGATTGATGGCATCACTCATTTGCTCACCCGATTCACACACCACCGCACCAGCATGGTAACTTCAACGGTAGCATCAGGTTTGTTCTTCAACATTGCCACTGCAGACCAATACATCTCTATCATCCTCACTGGCAACATGTTCAAGGATATATACCATCGCAATGGTTACGAAAGCCGTCTACTGAGTCGCACCACTGAAGATGCCGTTACCGTAACCTCCGTACTTATACCCTGGAATACTTGCGGCATGACTCAAGCTACCATCCTTGGCGTAGCAACAGTCACCTACCTCCCCTACTGTTTCTTCAACCTCATCAGTCCCCTGATGAGCATCCTTGTTGCATGGACAGGATATAAGATCGTTCACAAGAAGGCATAAGAGCACTCACAAAATGAGTGCTACAATCAAAAAGCAAGGGGCTGCACATGTGCAGCCCCTCATCATTTATTGTTTAACTTTAGAAATTATGCTTCTGCATCGGCCTCCTCCATAGAATAAGGAACGTTCTCGCCAAAGAATTTCTCACAACCACGAAGTACGTTACGAACCTCAGAGAGAAGCTCATGCGACTCTTGAATGAGATTAAGGTATACGAATGCTACCTTAATATTATCTGCATCCTCTTGCAAACGATGAGTCTGCACACGACGGAGGTTTGAAATCTCTTTCTTCAGCCATTTACCTTCAGCTGAGAGCTTTTCAGCCTCGGTAAAATCACCTGTGCGAATAACTTCACTAATACCACGGAATACAGCAACCAAACGTTTCTGATAGGGAGCAAACTCCTCAAGATATTGCGGAGAAAGCGGACGGAAATTATTGTCGGTATGCTCCTTCATCGGATTGGTAATACGAGTCAGTGTATTAAGAATCTGCTGTGCATTGTTACTGCTGAGGTAATACCAAGTATTCTTTTCGAATGCCAACCCCTTGTCGATACGACGGAATCCGAGTGTTTCGTGACGACGCATCTTTTTGAGCCATGCTTTCTCTTCAACAATCTTACTAAGAGCCGCACGCAACTTACGCACATCTTCGCGAGCGAAGGCACGAATTACTCCTTCGTATGTATCAGCTGCATAGTCGAGGGTATGACACAATGTATCAGCTGTATGTCCGCTAAGTGCAGTCCACACCTCATCAGTATCTTCTGAGTTGAGCACGATATCAAGTTTAACATCACGCACATCCTCACTCTTCTTGTTCTTATAAGAAATATGGCTACGGAAAAGGAGGAACAAGGCCAAACCAGCCATAATAACCATGGCTACAGGACCACCGAAGTACATGATAGAAGACACGATGCCCGCCAAAATAAAGGCTGCACCTGCGGTGAGGAACCAACCACCAATAACAGAGATAACACCTGTGATGCGGAACACAGCACTCTCACGTCCCCAGGCATGGTCGGCCAATGACGAACCCATACCTACCATAAAGGTTACGTATGTAGTAGAAAGGGGTAGTTTCAGCGAAGTACCAAGAGCGATAAGCAAACCTGCAAGCACAAGGTTTACAGAAGCACGCACGAGGTCGAAAGCTGCGCCTTCGTCCAATGTCGCATGCTCTTGATCGAAACGCTTGGCGATCCAACGCTTCACATTCTTTGGAGTTATCTTTTGGAGGCTTGTAATAAAGCCCATACCAGCTCGAACCAACTTACGAGCCATGCTTGATGAACCAAACATTTCATCGCCCTCATCTTGACGAGAGAGGTTGATAGAGGTCTTCAGCACCTCGTGTGCCTTCTTTGAGGTACGCAGAGCAAATACCATGATAGCACCAGCACCAATGAGGAACCAAACAGAGGTCTGGGCCGGTTCATTGAGGAAGCCCATCATATACTCATCAGCAGAAATACCAGCAGGCACTGCTTCATGGGCAAAGTGTAGTACGCTATCGAGCGCAGCCATGGTAACACCAATAAAGTTCACCAAGTCATTACCTGCGAAAGCCATAGCCAAAGCAAAGGTACCTATGAGGATTATCACCTTAAAGATATTGACCTTCAAAGCATGCAAGAACTGCATGAGGATAGTGCTTACTACGAAGATGATGCCAAGCAGCATCAAGGTGTGTTCATTGAGGTAAGCCTTCACATCGGGAGTCATGAAAGCCGCGTTCTTCATACCCTTGAAGAGCATAAAGTAGAGAATAGAGGTCACGGCCACACCACCGAAGAGACCAATCTTCTTGGTCAATCCCTTCTTATAATTATAGGTAAAGATAAGGCGCGCAATCCATTGCACAATGATACCAAAGAAGAATGCAATGGCCACTGATAAGAAGATACCAGCTATCACCTCCAATGCCTTTCCCGTATTGAGCAGGTCGCCCAATGTAGAAACGCCCTCCAAAGATTCGCCCGAATTGATTTTGATAAGTGAGATAGCAAATGAGGCACCCAACAATTCAAACACCATAGATACCGTAGTAGAGGTGGGCATACCAAGCGAATTAAAGATGTCGAGCAAGACCACATCGGTAACCGTCACAGCGAGGAACACACACATCAACTGCCGGAAATAAAAATGCTCGGGTTGGAACATGCCATGCCGAGCAATATCCATCATACCACTACTGGTTGATGCTCCGATGAAAATACCTATTGCTGCTATAAGCAGAATCGTTTTAAGCGATGCAGCCTTGGCACCTACCGCCGAATTCAGAAAGTTTACGGCGTCATTACTTACACCGACATTGAGGTCGATGATCGCGAATACAAACAGAACGCAGATTATCGCGAAATAAAAATATTCCATAAATAACTTTATTGGTTAATCTTTGGCAAAGATAATAAAATATTAAGAACATGCTACAATCCCGTAACATATTTTTTACATCATTCAACGTGACGCCAAGCCCACACTCACCCAATGTTCGGCAAGTTCTATAGCATCTGCTAAAGCTACAGCATCGGGTACATCGTATCGTTCGGTCAACAAAGCAGCCAACAAAGCAGGTGTAAACTCTTTGTCTTTTACCTCGTTCCAAAGATAGGCTGCACTCTCATTCAGAGAGATTACCTTACTAAAATCTATATTCTCCACACCCGAAGCGATTACAATATGTTCGCCGAACATCTCGCGGAGGTCAAAACCTTGGTTAATTCTCATAATTATTATTTTGGGGAATTATATTATTTCATAAACACCTTATATATATCAATGTCTTCCAAACATCCGATATAACTTGAGAAGCACTCTCCTTGCCATCGGCCATTTGGGCCACAAAGCAGAATAGCAACGCCACACACGCCCCTGAGGGGAATAGCTTTTGCCCTTACGTATCAGTGATTGGGTCGAAGCCGCAAGATTTCCAATCAGACATTCTTCGGTCCCCCACACATTGCCATCTCCCTTGAGTGTCACCTTATCATCTTCAATGGCTATAATACGATGATACACATACTTGCCTGGAGTTATCTCAGCCAATACAGCATCTCCCACCTTGGGGCTTTGCAGTTTAGTAAGCACAATTTTGTCGCGACGATCTTCAAGAAAGGGACGCATACTCACACCACGCACACGAAGGGTCACAAGATGCCCTTCGGCTATCAATGTCCTTACCTCCTTTAAGAATATATCGTTAGGAAGTTCCATCACATCTTTTTCGCGAGGCATTCCTTCCATATTCATCGCTTGGAAACTTCTGCATAACATACTTCTGCAGCCTCTTGATCGGGACGACATGCCAATGTATACAAAGGCACTGACGCCACCAAACGAGCCACACTATCACATATACCATTATACACCCGCTTGTCCCACTTCATGTTTGACATGGAGGGGAGCAATGTTGCAAAGGCTCGCAAAGGTTGCTCACGCATGATGCGATTCTCCGGGTCTTGCTTGATGCGAACAAAAGCGCCAATCGGTGCGCTATCGTTCTTATAGCAAGGAGTCTTGCCACTCCATGGCGACCCATACACTTTTGCGACGCCATCTTCCAATACTATTACGGGATTATCATCATTGAGGAGTTCACTTCCTTCAATATGCTTGAGCCACAAACTGCTATGCGTACTTTTTCCGGTTCCGCTCTGTCCTAAGAACAAGTAGCCACGTTCATCTTGCTTGATTACCGATGCATGAACAAGCAGTGTATCTTTTGTTGCCGAAGCAAAAGCAAACATGAGCATCAACGCGTTATTGACAGCAAAGGTACGCAACGAATCTTTGCCACGCGTAGCAAGCGTACCTTGACTAAAGTCTGCATTTGCTTGCAACAAACCACAATACTGGCCTCCGGGCGGACTTATAAGCATCTGATACGACCCGTCGGGCAAACGATAAACGCCAAAATCCGCGGCACCACAATCAAACTCACCGATGGTCTCTCCCTTCATCGCGGGATAAAAGGCATCATCTACGACCAACGTGAATAGCGTGGTAGCACCAGACGCTACCGCATCTATCGCAAATGGTTCGTACGAGGAGAGCACAATAGTCTCCTCCGAATCGGGCAAGCAAACCGTAAAGGTGTGTCCAGCAACAGTATAGTTATGTGGTCGCATGTTTTACTGCAATTATAAGTAAGGGATTAAAGACGCCAACTTCATACTATTAGAGCCCTTGACCAAAATATATTTCTTCTTGACAGGATGCTGTTGAAGCTCTTCCTTCACCGCTTCAGCGTCGGTAAACACACGCGCAGAGCCATGCAGAGTTGCCGCAAAAGCCGCACCCACCAACCACACCTGCTCAAAATCACACTTGGCCAAACGATCTACCACCGTTTGATGAGCTTCAGCCGTAGCCTCACCCAACTCCTTCATATCACCAAGGATTACCATCTTGGGCGACACCTCCATGCACACGAAATTATCCAATGCAGCTCGCATACTCGTAGGGTTGGCGTTATATGCATCTACGATGAGCGTATTATGCTCCGTCTCTGTCAATTGGGAACGATTGTTCGTAGGTATATACTCTGCCAACGCTATAGACACATCCTCGGCCGAAACTCCAAAATATCGTCCTACCGTGGCTGCACACAATGCATTGTCTATGTTGTAGCTTCCTACGATATGGGTTGACACCTCGTGCCATTCATCAGCACCCTCCTTCCAACGGAAACGCAGATAGGGATCACAAGCGATCACCTCGCCAGCCACATACAATACGTTCGCTTCAGAGGGGCGTCCATAGCGCACTGCGGTAAGTCCGCTGGCAATACTCTTCAGATACTCATTATTGTCGTTCAAGAAGATGGTACGCTTTTCCGTTGTACGTATATAATCGTAGAGTTCCCCCTTTGTTCGTATGACCCCCTCAAGCGAGCCAAAGCCTTGCAGATGCGCCATCCCGACATTAGTAATAACGCCATAATCAGGCTCAGCAATATCTACCAATTCCTTAATATCACCTGGATGATTGGCTCCCATCTCTACGATGGCCATTTCATGCAACGAGTTCAACTGCAAAAGTGTGAGAGGAACACCGATATGATTATTGAGATTCCCTTGCGTATACAGAATATTGTATCGACGCTTCAGCACTGCCGCCATCAGTTCTTTTGTAGTAGTCTTTCCGTTAGTTCCAGTAACACCCACAATGGTAGTTCCCAACTGACGACGGTGATGACGAGCCAACTGCTGCAAAGCTTTCAACGAATCGTCCACAAATATCATTTGCGGATTATCCTCCGCGAAATACTCTCTATTATCTACCACTACGTATGAGCAGCCCTTGCCGAGTGCTTCGACTGCATAACGATTCCCATCGAAATTCTCCCCACGCAAAGCAAAGAACATCATCCCCTCCTTGCATTGGCGGGTATCAGTAGTCACTCCGTTACTTTGCTTGAAACGGGCATATAGTTGCTCTATATCGATCATAACAACGATTCGTTAATTGTTTCACCGACAAAGTTAATGTAAAAAAACGATTCTTCCAAGAAATAAAAAATCATCCGAAGTCGTTTCGGATGATTGATTTAACCCTTCAATGAAGTGTTGTGACCCCGGTGGGATTCAAACCCACGACCTTCAGAACCGGAATCTGACGCTCTATTCAGCTAAGCTACGGGGCCTAATGGGCTGCAAAATTAGTGCAAACCGAACGGAAATGCAAATATATTTGCTATTTCCTAAGGTGCCGCCTATCTTCTGTCTTACAAAGTAGGGCTAAAGGTAATAATAAATTCACAATTCACAAGTCACAATTCACAATTAATTTATATCTTTGCCCCATTATATTTACAAAATAACAGCAACAAATGAGTTATTTAATAAAGCCCGATGGATATAAGCCCATTCTGGACCTAAAACAGACAGAGCTTGCCATCAAACAGATAAAGGAATTCTTCCAGCAAAACCTCTCTACAGAGCTACGCCTACGCCGCGTCACTGCTCCCCTGTTCGTATTACAGGGATTGGGTATCAATGACGACCTTAACGGTGTGGAACGTGCTGTAACATTTCCCATCAAGGACTTGCAGGATGCACGTGCCGAGGTGGTGCACTCATTAGCAAAATGGAAACGCCTTACACTTGCTGAATACAAGATACCCCAAGGCTATGGCATATATACAGATATGAATGCCATACGCGCCGATGAGGAACTGGGCAACCTGCACTCACTCTACGTAGACCAGTGGGACTGGGAACGCGTTATCGGTGAAGAGAACCGAAACGTAGAATTCCTCAAGAAGATTGTAGAGCGCATATATGCTGCCATGCTGCGCACCGAATACATGGTATATGAGATGTATCCCGAGCTGAAACCATCATTGGCCGAGGAGATACACTTCATTCATGCCGAGGAGCTGATGCAGATGTACCCCGACCTTACTCCCAAAGAGCGCGAACATGCTATCGCAAAGAAGTATGGAGCGGTATTCATCATCGGCATTGGAGGCAAACTGAGCCATGGCGAACCGCACGACAATCGCGCTCCTGACTACGACGACTGGTCTACCCCCAATAGCGATGGCTACAATGGTTTGAATGGCGATATCATCGTATGGAACGAACTCCTTGGACGCTCATTCGAGCTTTCATCGATGGGTATCCGCGTCAACAAGGAGGTCATGCAAGAGCAATTGCGCCTCACAGGCAAGGAGGACCGCTCTAAGCTCTACTTCCACCAACGCATCTTGAACGATACCCTCCCGCTTTGCATAGGTGGTGGTATTGGTCAATCACGTTTGTGTATGCTATTCCTCAAGAAAGCGCACATCGGAGAGATTCAAGCCAGCATCTGGCCTGAGGAGATGAAAGCAGAATGTAGAGAGGCTGGTATCCCACTGATATAATTTACTATTTAACAATTTACTATTTACGATTTATTTGACAATTGGATTATTTTCCAATTGCAATATGACGATGGATGTAAATTGTCAAATAGTAAAATCGTAAATAAATAGTAAATCGTAAATTTGTAAATTGTAAATCAAATGGATGTTCGCATAGAAGCAAGTTGGAAGCAGCGATTGGCTACAGAGTTTGAGAAAGACTATTTCATCAAACTCACCGAGTTTGTGCGCACCGAATATATGCGTACTACGGTGTACCCACCTGCCAAACTCATCTTCAATGCCTTTGACAACTGTCCGTTCGACAAGGTGAAGGTTGTAATTATCGGTCAAGACCCCTACCATGGTCCCGGACAAGCCCACGGACTCTGCTTCTCTGTTAATGAGGGCGTTCCCAATCCTCCCTCATTGCAAAACATATTCAAGGAGATACAAAGTGATTTAGGAAAACCGCTTCCCCCGAATGGTGACCTTACCCGTTGGGCAAATCAAGGCGTACTACTACTCAATGCTACGCTCACCGTACAAGCCCACCAAGCAGGTTCGCACCAGCGCAAGGGTTGGGAGACCTTCACTGACGCCGCCATACGTTGCCTTGCCGAAGAACGCGAGCACATCGTCTTCATCCTTTGGGGAGCCTATGCCCAGAAGAAGGGAGCCTTCATCGACCGCTCCAAGCATCTGGTGCTCACATCGGCACACCCCTCTCCCCTATCTGCATACAACGGATTCTTTGGAAACAAGCATTTTAGCCGTACCAATGAGTACTTGAAAGCACATGGAGAAACCGAGATAGAATGGTGAATCTAATTAGGAGGCAGGAAGTAGGAGGTAGGAATTTTTATAAAGTTTCATCCAAAAAGTTACCTTCTAATTCCTAACTTCTAATTCCTAACTCCTAATTCCTAACTCCTAATTCCTAATTAATTTAATACCAATCCACATTACCGCCCGCACTACTACGCTGATCATATTTAAGCGCATCAGCAAGCATGGCTGAATTGGCACGAATAGAGAAGTTATACGAAGTATAGGGCTTGAGTACTACGCCACACGACATACTGAAACAGTGCAGATCGCGCGAGATATTCATCGTAGTAGTTGTCAGTTCCTTATCATCAAAGTCCCAACCTGAAGAGAAGTTCATATTCCACTTGTTTGAGATCTTGACATTACCCGAGAAGTTCATATTCTGCGTCAGTTTATAGGGGTAGCGCATATTCTTCTCATTGATCTTGGCAGCTGTATTTTCACGCATGCTTACACCATACGACACAGAGAACGACCAAGGGATCTTGTATGCCATGTAGCCATCTTCATCAAGTTCAATCTTACCGTTTTTGCTATTGCTGCTATTACTCTTGCGTTCCCCCTTGTTAGGTGCACTTTGAGCGCCTGTTCCCGGTTGTGCGGCAGCATCTTCTTCATCCTCTTTCGAGCTAAACAGCTTGTCAAACTTCTCTTGCCACTTCTTCCAAGTGCCATTATTGAAAGTATATGAGAAGTTCTGACTCATGCCTTGGAAACGACCGAAACGCCCATACGACCATTCGGTACGGTCACCTACAACAACACGTCCACTCTCGTTGTACTCATAAGCATAGGTCGCCCACACAGAGTTTAGGCTGAATGTATAGTTTTTGGTCAATTTCAAGCGAATGCGGGTAGACAAGTTACTCCACGGCTTACTCTTTGCGGCCATATTATACGAAATGCTACCGCCCAATTCGTCAATAAGGCTGATCTTGCGCACACCCGTAGAGTCACGATCGGTCTTTACCTTCATCTCCACGTTGTTCGACACATCCATATTGATACTTCCCGAGCGTCCCTTACCTGGCACACCATATAGCGAACCTGCGTAGGGCGAATAATCTACTGTACGCACTTCACCTTGCGCATCGGTATAGGTATACGACTTATAATAGCCATACTTTGAGTCACCAAAGTCAGGAGTCAGACTATAGCTCACCGATGGAGTGAAGACATGACGTATCATCTGCACCTTATCGCCAAAGATTGCTTTGATGGGTTTGTAGAAACCATACAACTTTGTGTTAGCACTTACTGCAAGGTTATAGTTGTACACACGATTGAATCCATAGGTAGTATCCTGACGTTCACGCATACGCTCTTCATCCCACATACGATCTATCTTATAGCTATACCAGCGCTCGGTATAGTTGAACGACGGGGTAATATTGATATACTTGAATGCCGTAAAGGTTGCACTAATGGGGATATAATGTTTTACGCCATTACGCCAATCGGTAAGAAGATTCGTCTTGAACACCTCATTTTCTTTGGCGGTAATGCTATTGCTGAACGCACCGGTATAAGTAAACGAAATCTTCTCGTACCATTTCTCCTCGCCCATCGCCTTCTTTTTCTTGAAGGGATATATACGGCTTACCGACCAGTTCAATGAGGGCAAGGTAAGCGACAAGGTAGAGTCGCGCATATTTTGCGAGATGTTAAACGAGCTCGAGAGATTCATCTTCGCATCGGGGAAGCTACGCGAGTAGCTCACACTCGACGTACGTATACTCTGCGAATTGAGTGCAGGGTTATACATACTGGTAAGGTTGCTACGTTCGTAGTTGGTAGTAGCATAGTTTACACTGGCCGAGAAATTCTGATTGGGACTCGCCTTCGCATCCTGGCGATGACTCCATACGACCTTAAAGTTCTTCGACGCAGAGTAGTCGGGCATGTTCTTTTCACCCGTCTTAGTCACCAGATAGCTCAGATTCACATTACCTGAGAACTTATAGCGCTTGCGATAAGCCGAGGTAGCTCCCACTCCCCACGAACCTTTGGTAAAGATTTCGCCCGTCAATTTCAGATCTACATAATCACTGAAAGCAAAATAGTATCCACCATCTCTCAGATAGAAACCACGCTCCAACTCATCACCATACGAGGGCATAATGAAACCCGAAGAGTAGTCTGACGTGAAGGGGAAGAAGCCAAAGGGTACCGCTAAAGGCAAGGGCACATCAGCTACGACCAACTGAGCTGGGCCAAATACCACATCTTTATTGGGACGCATCTTGGCAGTCGAGAGCGATAGGTAGAAGTGCGGATGCTCATGATCCTCACAAGTAGTATAACGTCCCTTGCGGATATAGAATTCATCATCCGCGCCCTTCTTTACGGTATTACTGGTCATGTATCCCTCACCCTGTTGGGTGGTCACATTATTGATGAATCCCTTGCGCGACTTAAAGTTGTAGCTCATCGTCTCCGACTCATAGGGTGTATCGCCATCAGCAAACACCGGACGTCCCGTCACAGTGCCAAGCGTATCAGTTGTACCTTGCGCATAGACGGTAGAGGTCTCCAAGTCAATCGTTATCTCATTGGCTTTCAGCTCGATCTTCTGATAATTAACCTGTCCCGATCCATAAAGATAGGCATTTCCATTCTTGTACCACACCATAGAGTCCTGCGATTGGTACACCACGGGGGCTTCCAAGTCGGTACGTTGCGAGGCTGTATCATTGGCAAGCGAGTCTACCGGAGCTACCATCTCCGCATCAGCAGGCAACACATCAGTAGCCACTGACGCCGAATCGGACACGGCACCAGCACGTCGCATAGCTCGCTGAGCCGACAAGCTCTGTGAGAATGCCACCACCGAAAGCAACAATAGTATATATTTGCGTAACTTTGCCAATTCCTACAAAATTAAGGTGCAAAGTTAATAAAAACGAGCGAATAAAATTGTTTAATTTCTATAAAAACCGCTTGCACCAAGCATCGAATTTCACCAAGCCCTCCGCTCCAAACTTCTCGAGGCTTCGGCGTGCCTGCTCTACAGACTTCTCCCTATCGAGTTTGGTCTTCGAGAAAAACTTATCGGCAAAGCAAATAATCTGTTCTTCTATGTTCACGGGCTGCATATCGCGTTGTGGAAGGGGCAATCCCTGCTCAACAATCTGCTGTAGAGTCAGCCCGGTTCCCGTATGGCGTTCACAAACCAGGGCATGACGCTCGTACCCCTCACCGCGAAGAATCTCTGCTCCCAAGATGCCATGCTTGATATAGGGTTCGGCACCAAAGCATGCAATGGCAGGCGCATCTACCTGCACAATGCCTATATCGTGTAGCAGAGCGGCCTCCTCAATGAAAGCCTCATCGGCCTCCAGTTCGGGGTGATTGCGTGCTATAGACAAGGCCTTATCAGCCACCGCACGGCTATGTTGCATGAGGATATCGCGCAGACGTTCCTCGCGACAATACTTATCAATGATTTGTTGGACGTTCATTACCATATAAACCTAATAAAAAAGGGTAATAATATAGATGTTGTCCACACCTACGATTCTCCTCCTAAGATAGGAGGCCGACGCGGTATGATAGCGTCGGTTACGATGACGGGAGATTTATCTCCCCAAAAGAGCACCGAAGGTTTCTCCTCGGAGAGGGGGAGGTGGTACGAGTTTTGCAAATAATACCCCCTCCGCTACGCTCGTCCCCCTAATTTAACTAAGCTTTGTACACAAATTCTTTTAATTCTCACGCAGATCTCACGAATCTCACGAAGTTGGCTGCATCGAAAGGAGTTCTCGCAGCTTGTCGGCAAAGCCGAATGTACACACCCCGAAGGAAAACGCGAGTGTAACGA